>CALCIC010000496.1 GCA_937907405.1 uncultured Isosphaeraceae bacterium
CTGGACAGCTATTTGATCGAGATCACCCGCGACATCCTTGGGTTCAAAGATCCCGAGACCGGCAAGCCGCAGGTCGATCTGATCCTTGACACCGCCGGCCAGAAGGGGACCGGCAAGTGGACCGTGATCTCCGCCTGCGACCTCGGCGTGCCGTTGACGCTGATCACCGAGGCGGTCTTCGCCCGCACGCTGTCGTCCCAGAAGGACGAGCGGGTCGCGGCGTCGAAGGTGCTCAAGAGCCATCCCACGCCGTTCAGCGGCAACCGCCAGACGCTGGTAGACGACATCGAGCAGGCGCTCTACGCCAGCAAGATCATCTCGTACGCCCAGGGCTTCTCGCTGATGAACGCGATGGCCAAGGAGTCGAACTGGGAGATCAACAACGGCGGCGTCGCGCTCATGTGGCGGGGGGGCTGCATCATCCGGAGCGCGTTCCTGGGGCGGATCAAGGAAGCCTTCGACCGTGATCCCAGGCTGGCGAACCTGCTGCTCGATCCGTTCTTCACCCAGGAGATCGCCCGGGCCGAGGAAGGCTGGCGGCGCGTCTGCGCCGCGGCGATCACCCACGGCGTCCCGCTTCCGGCCATGACGTCGGCCCTGTCGTACTTCGACGGCTACCGGTCGGCCGAACTTCCCGCCAACCTCCTTCAAGCCCAGCGCGATTACTTCGGCGCCCACACCTACGAACGGGTCGACAAGCCCCGGGGCGAGTTCTTCCACACCAACTGGACCGGCCGCGGCGGCGACACCGCCTCGACGGCTTACAACGTCTAAAAGCCTTCACCGCAAGAGCGGTTTCAGGGAGGCGGGGCTTCGCCCCGGCCGGTCCGCACCCCCGCGCCCGGCTCGACCGGAGACTCGCTTCCCCACAAGACAGACTCCAGGGGGGGCGAACCGCCCGCCCCCTTGACGCCGTGCGAATAATCGAGTCGACCGAGGGAGATTATCTTTCTCGGTCGACTCGATCGATCGCTTCGCGCGATCGAGATTGTTGAATTTTCATCACCTCCTCCAGACACTCAAGTCGATTACGTATATAATGCAGATGTAACACGCTCGCACAAAAACGACCCACCCCGAGTCTCTAGACGACGCCCAGCGGAATCCTCTCTTGTCCGCATAACTCATTGTGGTTGACGAATTTAGGTTGATTTATGAGTGAAGTTCTGAGAGCGGCCGAAGCTGCTCTGGTCATGGATGACCGCATACAAGCGGCCTCGCGGGCCGCCGAACCGGCGTTCGATCCCGACGCCACGATCGTTCACGCGTCAGTCGGCGGTTCGCGGTCGGCTTCGCGCCGTCCCGTGGCGGCGATCGGTCGGCCGACGAGCGACGATGCGCCCGACGAACTGGTTGGGCGAAGTCTGGGCCAGTATCGGATCGACGAGCATCTGGGAACCGGCTCGATGGCGCGGGTTTACAAGGCCTGGCACCTGGGGCTCGAGCGCGCCAGCGCGCTCAAGATCATCGACCCCCGACTGGTCGCTCGGACGCCTCGGGCGCGAGACCAGTTCTGGGCCGAGGCGCGGGCGGCCGCGAAGCTGGTCCATCCCCACGTGGTGACGATCCACAACGTGGGCTCCGACGACGGCTACGATTTCATCGAGATGGAGTACGTTCCCGGGAGCGTGAGCCTGCGGGAATCGTTCATCAAGGAGGGGCCGTTCGAGCCCGTGCGGTCGGCCCGGTTGATCCGCCAGGTCCTCCAGGCGCTTGAGGCGGCTCACAAGGCGGGGATGGTCCACCGCGACGTCAAACCGGCCAATGTGATGCTCACGTCCGAGGGGAACGCCAAGCTCGTCGACTTCGGCCTGGTTCAAAGCCGGGCGACGGTGTCGCGATCGGGCCAGACCCTGGCGGGGACCCCGACCTTCATGGCGCCCGAGCTGTTCTCGGGGACTTCGGCAAGCCCCCAGTCGGACATCTACGCCGTCGGCGTGATGTTCTATTACCTGCTGACCGGCCGCCTGCCGTTCAGCTCCGACCGGATCTCCAAGCTGATCCGGCTTCATCAGAACGAGCCGGTGCCGGACGTCCGCGAGGTGGCGCCGGGGACTCACGCGCTCCTCGCGGAGATCCTCCACCGCTGCCTTGCCAAGTCGCCGGCGAATCGCTACGCCTCGGCCAATGAACTGGGTGAACAGCTGCAACTCGTGATTCACCACCTGCGCGACACCGAGAGCCTTGTCCGGCAGAGCGTCGAGGGACTCGACTGCTTCGTCCAGGGGGGACGTGACACGTTCCGGATCATGCTTCCCCAGCCGGACGATCGGATGCAGGAGGTCATGGTCGAGGTCAACGAGGGCGAACCGGGGAGCAACGACCGGTTCCTGTCGGTCTTCTCGGTCTGCGGTCCGGCCGACCCGGCCTATTTCTCGTACGCCCTGGCCCTGAACTCGCGCCTGACCTACGGCAGCCTGTCGATCCGGTACGTTCTGGGCGCCCCCATGTTCGTGATGTCGCGAACCTTCCTCCGCGACCGCGTCCGGCCCCAGGACCTCCGCGACGCCGTCCTCGAAATCGGCCACCGGTCGGATCGGATCGATATGCAGATGACCCGCCTCGACCTCTATTGAAGCCGCGCGTCCCGGGGTATGCTGGACGGATCGGGCTCGCGGTCGTCGTCCCGCCCACCGTCGATTCTCGTATCTGGGGGACCGCGTCATGCCGGGCCCGACCGACTTTCAGGAGGCCTGCCGGGCGCTCGCCCTGGGAGTCACCATGATCGCCGCGTTCCTTGGACTGCGGCAGTGGTACGAGCGCAAGGCGCGCGGCGAACTCGACGGGCCGGAGGAGGCCGCCTTCTTCCGCCGTCAGGACGTCCGCCGCTGGCTGGGCGTAGGCGTGATGCTGGCCCTGGCGATCGAGGTCTTCCTCGGCGCCTCGGTCGAGCCCCGGGCCGGCGGTCGGGGCAACCCCCGGTTCGTGGTCGTCTGGCTGGTGGTGCTCAGCCTGATCGTCGTGATGCTCGGGCTGGCGCTCGCGGATTGGTTGGCGACCCGCGCCTACGGACTTCGCAAGCGCAAGGCGATCTTCCGCGCGCAGATCGACGAGCTTCGCCAGACGATCCGCCAGCGAGCCTCCGAACGCGCCGGGGGAGACCCGTCGGAGACCACTCCGGACGGCGATTGATACGACGACT
>CALCIC010000497.1 GCA_937907405.1 uncultured Isosphaeraceae bacterium
CACGCCAAAGCCCACCGCGACAAGGGTGAACACGCCAAGGCCGACCGTGGCAAGAGCGATCACGCCAAGGCCGACCGTGGCAAGGGCGATCACGCCAAGGGCCACCACGACAAGTCGGCCCACGCTCGCTCACGCCATGCGAAGTGGAGCCGCGAAAAGTCCGACCGCGCCAAGAGCGACCACGCCAAGGGCGATCACGCCAGGGGTAATCGGGAAAAGGGCGACCGCGCCAAGGGAGATCGTGAAAAGGGCGACCGCGGCAAGGGCGATCACGCCAAGGCCGACCGTGGCAAGGGCGATCACGCCAAGGGCGATCGTGAAAAGGGCGACCGCGGCAAGGGTGGTCGCGAAAGGTCGGACCGCAAGAACTGATCAACCGTCCTCGGCAGCCCGCCGCGGTCCACATGCAACAACGCCTCAGCCGTCCGAGGGATTCTCGGGCGGTTGAGGCGGTTTGCTTTCGAATGCGACGGCTACGAGTCGCCGGTGGCCCGACTGGCGGACTCGAATTCGGCGAGGTAGGCGAGAGTACGGTCGAGCTGGTTCTTGAGGTGGCGGACGCGCAGGAGACTACGGATGCGACAGAGCAGCTCGACCTTGTTGACCGGCTTGGTCAGAAAATCGTCGGTCCCGGCCTGAACGCCGCGCTCGAAGTCGGACGCCTCGTTCAGCGCGGTGACCATCAAGATGAGGAGGTCCTTGGTTTCGGGATTGGACCGAATCTTGCGGCAAACCTCGAACCCCGAGAGGCGGGGCATCATGACGTCAAGCAGCAGGAGGTCGGGCTTGAACTCCTCGACCACCTGGAGCGTCTCCTCGCCGTCGCGCGCCGTGCGAAGGTCGCATTCCACGTCGACGAGGTACGCTTCCATCAGCTCGACGTTCTGGGGATTGTCGTCGGCGATCACGATCTTGGGGTGGGGTTTCTGATCTTCCAAGGCAAACCTCGCAGAGGGACGTTGCCGTCACCGAAAACGCGCCCGAAAGGAACGAGGCGCCTAAAACCAAGCGGAGCGGGATTCAAACGGCGAGGCACCCGAGAGATTTTATCGGCATGCGACTCCCAGCGAAACGACCGTGGACGTCGCCCGTCGCGGGAAAATCGCGTGATAATCCAGGTCGAAGCACGAATTCTAACACGTCGGATCGACCACAGGAATCGGAATCGCATCCGCGGTCCGCGGCCGAAGGCGCGAGAAGTCCGGGACTGCGGAATGTCGTGGATTCGACGACGGCGACCGTGAAAACCCGACCAGGAGCGGATTGCCGTCGTCCCACGCCGTGCTACAATTGTACCAATTCCGTATGAGGATTGAACTTCGGCGGTTCCTCCATACAACCTAACATCAAGCCTTCTTCATTCTAGAGGAGGCAGCACCGTGCCCCTGAGCGACGTTGATCGGAAACTCATCGACCGGTGCCTGGAGAAGGAGCCCGGTGCCTGGAATGATTTCGTCGACCGGTACCTCGGCCTCATTTACCACGTGATTCATCACGTGGCGCACTCGCGCAGCCGCCTCCTCAGCTCTGCGGACATGGAGGATATCGCCTCCGAGGTCCTGCTCGCGATCGTTGAAGAAGATTATGAAATCTTGCGGCGGTACAAAGGCCAAAGCTCGCTGCCGACTTATTTGACGGTGATCGCCCGCAGGATCTGCGTCAAGGAGATCATCCGGCGGCACCGTGAGGCCGAGCTGGGCCACGCCAAGGCCCACCGCGAGGTCGTCAGCGACCAATCAGGCGAGGCCGAAGCGATCGCCTCGGCCGAGGAAGTCGAGCGGATGCTCGACGAGCTTCCCGCGAAGGAAGCCGAGGTCGTGCGGCTCTATCATCTCAAGTACATGAACTATCGCCAGATCGCCAAGAAGCTCGGTATGGCCGAGAACTCCGTCGGCCCGATCCTGGCCAAGGCCCGCAAGCGACTCCGAACCGCCGCCGAACAGCACAAGGCCAGCTAGGGCGATCGGAAGGTGGAATTCCGCCCATGGGGTCGTGAATCGGCAGTTCATGACATCATAGACGGCTGATGGGTGGCACGGGTTCGGCGAAGCCGACCCCGTGTGAACAGCCACGGCTCGCGTCCACGGGGTCGAGTATGTCACGCGACACAGAGTTTGATCGCGAAATCGCGACGCGAGTTTGATCGGGGGCCGTGGCCATGCGATCACTAGCGGCGGTCGACGACGTCCAGGGCCATGATCCGCTCGGGGCTGATTTCCTCGGCGGGCTTGTGGCGTGGGATGATGTACACTAGGGAAGAGAATGCGGAGCAACCGCGACAAACGTGCTCTGGTCACGCCCAACATCAATACAGTTGAAGTGAAACGCAGCGCACCGGCTGATGAAATCTCGGCAGGCACAGGGAAGCCGACAATGGGAAGCAGATCGCAGCGCAAGAAGGAACAACACACGCAGCGGCGCAAAGAAAAGCGGAAACGCCGACAACAAGCGAATGAGCAGGGACGGCGCCTGGGATCCGGTTCTCAGGACGAGATTTCGCTGGTCAGCAACGCGCGCCATCGCGAGCGGCTGGCACGACAGATTCCACAATCCTGGCCGGGGGAATTGTCGGCGGACGTGGCGGTTTTCGATGATTCGGTCCTCGCCACCTTGCCGCGGGAATTGGCTCAGCAGGTTTCCGCCGTGCGCCAAGCATTGCAGGATGCGACGGAGTCTCGCGGCGAAGAGGCCGTCAAATGCACAGCCGTGATCCCCCGCGGCAGTCCGTTAAGCGAATGGCGGTTGTTCATTCGCGGGTTGATCGATTGGCTGGCTGATGAATCGGCGGCGGCGGGCGAAGTCTGGCAGCGATTGGATCCCGAGCGGCGACCGGGGCGGATCGCGACGGCCCTGATGCTCTCCTTACGCGCCGATCTTGAGCACGCCACGCCCCCCCAGGAACAGCCGGAATCCGCTCAGTCGAGCGACGAATCAGCGAACGAAAGCCAGGCGCCCGCAACGTCCGCCTGGGATCGCTTCGATGCCGCGCAACTTTATCATGGCAAACTCCTGCGGCGGGTGCGGTTCGATCGGGCGGCGTTGCGGGTCGCCGAGGCGGGCCTGAACACTCCCGAGGAGTCGAAGGATTTGCTGCTGGGGCCGAGGAAGATTCACTGGTTGTTGCGGTTTGTCACGGAATACGGAGACACTGAACCAGACCTCGCGACGGCGCTGGTGCAAACGGCGTTGCGTCGAGTCTTCGACCAGAATTACAGCAATGTCTTCGACGAGGCCGCTATGAAACTTCCCGGACCGCGGCACGACCGCCGGAACCGGCTGCTCACTTTCTTCTATTACAGCCGTTTCGCGCAAGATGCTTCCGCGACGCAAACGGCGGAGCGGGCCCTGAACGAGTATCTGAACCTCGACTTGCCACGGAACGACTCTCTGTCCGCGCCGCTCCGGGCCGCGATCGCCAGCCACGTCCATCTCAACGAAGCGATCAGCTTGATGCGGCCGGCCGACGGCGGCGCGATGTTCGACCTCATCTTCACCGCGCCGGAAAACCCCAAGGTCATTCGAAGCCATCTATCGGCCGCGGCGAAAGCGGCCCCCGCCCATAGTGCGGTTTACAAGATTCACGTCGGCTGGATCTGCTCCAAACTGGACAACGAACGTCTCACGAAGCCCCAACAGACATCGCTT
>CALCIC010000498.1 GCA_937907405.1 uncultured Isosphaeraceae bacterium
AGTCGGGCGAGACGGCCGCCTCGGTCTCAAGGACCTCGGCCTCCTCGCGGACGTCGCCGTGGACCATGCTCAGGACCGTGGCGACGCCCAGCCGTCGGCAGAGCGGCAGCGAGAACCCCGCGCCGACGTCGCTGAAGACCAGGAGCGTCTCGGGCGGATCGGCGGCCAGCCGTCGCGCCAGCCGGCGGTCGAACCAGTGCGTCCGGGCCTTCGCCACCGCGCGCTTGAGCCGGGGCCGCGCGCCGGCGAGTCGCGATTCCAGCTTCAAGGCCACGTCCACGCTCGGCACCGACGACACCCGAGCGACCGGGATGTCGACGTCGTGGCGGCGGATCAGCACCCGCTGCCAGCGGGCGAACGCGCGCGGGCTGACCCGGCGGGCGAGGTTCGACGCCAGGCTTTCCGGGTCGTGATAGTACGAGGTCACGAACCGCTTGAGCATCCCCGCGCGGCCCAGTCCGACGGCCGCCTGATACGCGGGGGGCCGGGCGTCCGGGCAGGCCACGACCACCGACTCTCGGCTCGTTCGCGCTTGCAGGTCCATTGCAGCTCCGCCCTTCCCTGGTGAATCGTCGTAGGGGTCTCGTCGCAAGTAAACCAAATGTCGCCTCCGAGAGCAAGCCGGGTCGGCGATTCAAGGCCTCGCAGGGAGGCGTGGTGAGCACGCTCAATGCTTGCTGGACGCCCGCGGTCAGCCGATCGCCTGGACCAGCAGCAGCGTCCCGATCGCGACGAGGCCGACGTGGACGTAGATCAGGAACGCGCGGCCGTTCATGCGGTGGTTGGCGATCCGGCCCAGGACGATCGCCAGCGCGACGACCGGCAGCGACAGCAGGTAGTAGCGCGTGACCGTCGGCGTCCAGAGGCCCGCGATCAGGTAGCCGATCATCCCCACCAGGCTGGCCGGCAGGAAGTAGCCCTGCAACGTCGCCCGGAAGTGCTGGGGAGACCAGCCGCGGAGGGCGCCGTAGATCACCAGCGGCGGCCCGTTCATGCCGTACGCGCCCCCCAGCACCCCCGCCCAAAAGCCGAACAGCCAGGCCAGCCGATCGTCATGCAACGCGAACGGTCGGCGCTGGATCAGGCAGTAGGTCGAGAAGGCGATGATCACGATCGCGAGGATCGCCTTGACGATCGATTCCGGGACCGCGACCAGCAGCACGAGCCCCAGCGGAATGCCGAACATCGTCGAAGCGACCAGCCGCCAGGCGCTCCTCGGGTGGATGTGCCGCCAGTCCTGGGCGACGATCACGGCGGCGACCGTGATCGAGACCAGGACCGCGACCGGCGCCGCGACTTCCACGGGCATCAGGAGGGCGAGCAACGGCACCGCGACGAGCGCCTCGCCGAACCCGAACGCCGACCGGATGAACGTGGCGAGGAACAGGACCGCGAGAACGAGCGCGGACGTCCCGCCGGCGGCCACCTCACTTCCCCGGGAAGGTGCGGGCGTGCTTCTCGCGGCGGGCGAGTTCAAGGTCGTGGTCGACCATCATCTTGACGAGGCCCTTGAAGTCGACCTCGGGCTTCCAGCCGAGGACCTCGCGAGCCTTGGTCGCGTCCCCCTGGAGGACGTCGACTTCCGAGGGCCGCATGTACCGCTGGTCGAAGTCGACGTAGTCGCGGTAGTCGAGGTCGACGAGGCCGAACGCGGTTTCGAGCAGTTCGCGGATCGAGTAGGTCTCGCCGGTGGCCACGACGTAATCGTCGGGCTTGTCTTGCTGGAGCATCAGCCACATGGCGCGGACGTAGTCGCCGGCGAATCCCCAGTCGCGCTTCGACTCCAGGTTGCCCATGACCAGGCGGTCTTGCAGACCCTCCTTGATCCGGGTCGCGCCCAACGTCACCTTGCGGGTGACGAACGACTCGCCGCGGCGGGGGCTCTCGTGGTTGAACAGGATTCCCGAGCAGGCGAACAGGTTGTAGGCTTCGCGGTAGTTGATCGTCTGCCAGTGGCCGTACAGCTTGGCGCAGGCGTAGGGGCTGCGGGGGTGGAACGGCGTGCCGGGCCCCTGCGGCGGCGGGGCCGAGCCGTACATCTCCGAGCTGGACGCCTGGTAGAACCGCACGGGGTGGTTGCGGTTGAGGCAGCGGACCGCTTCAAGCAGGCGGAGCGTCCCCACGCCGACGACGTCGGCGGTGTAGATCGGTTGGTCGAACGACACCCGGACGTGGCTTTGCGCGCCGAGGTTGTACACCTCGTCGGGCCGGATCACTTCCATGACCGCCGCCAGGCTGGAGGCGTCGGCGAGGTCGGCGTAATGCAGCCGGAGGCGGTCGCGGCCGGGCGAGTCGGGGCCGAACAGATGGTCGATCCGCTG
>CALCIC010000499.1 GCA_937907405.1 uncultured Isosphaeraceae bacterium
TGGTGGTGCATCGACTCGGACCACCAGCCCGACGCGCGAGCGAGGGGATCGCCTCGGGACGGTGGTCGTCAGTCGGCGTGAGGCAGAAAACCATACCCTCGCTTGCGCGTCGGGCTGGCAATTTACCCGTGCAACCGAGACGATCGCAATAATCGCCAGAAATCCTTGGCCTGCGAGTGGATGAGGCGCAGCCGGTTTTCGACGGCCCCTCCCATCGTCGTATAGTCAAAATGGCGAATTAGCACACGCTTGGGTCTTTGGCAATTCAACGGCATCTAAGTAGATGAGGCAGGATTTTATCCGGTCCGGGGCAATAAACCTCAAAAATGGGGACGATCAAACCCGATCCGTGGGACGGCTCCGCGAGGCGAAGCCGGTCGATTCGCGCCGGAAGGCCGCGCGAATCGACCCACTCGGAGGATCGTCGAGGGTCGAGGGTCGCGGCACCCAAAGACGCGGTTCCGGTCTCGGGATCGCATGCGAACGAACCCAATTCCGCTCGCCCTCGAATCGGCGCATATCCTTTCCCGAAATCATGATGCGGAATTCAACCCGGTTTCATAACGACGAGTCCGGCGCGAACGAACCCAACCCGGCTGGGTGGCTCAAGTCCACCGGAGGAGAACATGAGAAGGCTTTCAGGGGTCATGGTTGGAGGCCGCTTTCGGCGCGAACGGACCCAATTACGAAGCTGTTCAACCCGCCTGGGCGGCGTCGAGTTCGCGGCGGAGGCAGTCGATGCTCCGGCGCGCGGTTTCCTCGGCCCCGGGGGAGAAGTCGAAGACCTCGACGGAAACCCAGCGGTCGTAACCGGATTGGACGAGCGACTTGAGGATCGGCCCGAAATCGACGTCCCCCATGCCGGGCCCCTTGAGGTTCACGTCCTGGGCGTGAAAATGGCCGGCGTCGCGGGCGAACCGACGGATCAGGTCGGGGACGGTCGCGTCGGTCTCGCCGCTCTGGGCCTTCACGTCCATGTGCAGCTTGAAATTCGGGTGGTCGACCTGCTCGATCAGCGCCTGGGCCTGGGCGCACGTGTTGAGGAAGTCGGTCTCGGTGGGCGCAAGCGGTTCAAGGCAAAGGTCGATGCCGAAACCGCCCACGGCCGGCATGATCCGCCTGAAGACTTCCAGCGCGTAACCTTCAGCCTGTTCATAACTTACGCCAGGCAGAAGGTCGCGCTGCTTGGGCGATCCCAGGACCATCAGCGAGCCGCCCATGTCGCGGGAGGCTTCGGCCAGGGCGATCAGGTAGTCGCCGGTTCGGCGGCGGGTGTCGGCGTCGGGCGAGGTCAGGTAGAAGCCCTCGGTCTTGGCCAGCAGCCAGTGGAGCCCGATCACGGCCAGGCCGGAGTTCTCGACGGTCGCCCGGATCTCTCGACGCCGGGCCGGGCTCAGGTCGGTGATCCGGGGCGCCAGCGTGAACGGGGCGATTTCCAGGCCGTCGTAACCGAGCCCGCGGACGGTCTTGCAGACGTCCTCAAGCGCCCAGCCCTCGAACAGTTCGTTGCAGATTCCCAGTCGGATCACGGTTTCAGCCTTCCTCGTGAGGGTCGTCGACTCCGGCGGCGAGTCGGGCCGCGCGGAGGGTGTTGCTCAGGAGCATGGCGACGGTCATCGGACCGACGCCGCCGGGGACCGGGGTGATCCGCGAGGCGACCTGGGAGACGCCGGCGAAATCGACGTCGCCGCAGAGCTTGCCGTCGGCCTTGCGGTGGATTCCGACGTCGATCACGACCGCCCATGGCTTGATCCAGTCGGCCGTGACCCGCTCGGGCTGGCCCATCGCGGCGATCACGATATCGGCCTCGCGGGCGATCGCGGCCGGGTCCTTGGTGCCGGTATGGCAGACCGTGACCGTCGCGTCGGCCCCTTTCCCCTTCTGGAGCAGCAAGAGCGCGACCGGCTTGCCCACGACCTGCGACCGACCGAGCACCACGACGCGGGCGCCTCGGGTCTCGATCTCCGCGTCCTTCAGCAGCTCGATGATCCCCAGCGGCGTGCAAGGGACGAACCGGGGGTTGCCCTGGGCCAGCAGGCCGAAGTTGGACGGGTGGAAGCCGTCGACGTCCTTGAGCGGGTCGATCCGCTCGATCACCGCCCTCGAATCGATCTGCCTGGGCAAGGGGAGCTGGACCAGAATTCCATGCACGGCGGGGTCGGCGTTCAGGTCGTCGATCAGCTTGAGCAGGTCGGCCTGGCTGGTCTCGACCGGCAGCCGGACGACGTCGCCGTGCATCCCCGCCGCGGCGACGGCGTTCTGCTTGTTGCGGACGTAGACCCGGCTCGCCGGATCGTCGCCGACCAGCACGACCGACAGGCCCGGGACGATCCCCGATTTGACCCGAAACTCCAGCGCCTCGAGTGCCAACCGTTCGCGAATCCGCTCCGCCAGGCCTTTTCCATCCAGAATCGCAGCAGCCAAGTGACTCGTTCCCCGATCACGAACCTTCAGGACTCCACCCGACCCGACGCGGCTCCATTGTGCCAGAAGCCCCCGCGCAAGGCGAGATCCGACCTCGCCGCGCCAACGGCTCGGCGGCCGGCCGGCGGGATGGACACTGGCGAGACGCGACGGGATGCGAGACGATGATGAACGTCCTCGCGACCGGATCGTCCCCCGATCGACGTCAAGGAGCCTTCGCATGTCGAAATCGCGTCTCACCCTGATTACCGGCCCGGCCGCCCTGCTGGTCGCGGCGTCGTTCGCCTGGGCCGCCGACCACGCCGACTCCGACGGCTTCAGCCCACTGTTCAACGGCCGGGACTTCAGCGGCTGGACGGTCCCCGAGGGGGACGGCGGCCACTGGAAAGTCGTCGACGGCGTCATCGACTACGACGCCCAGAGCGAAGCCAAGGGGGACAAGAACCTCTGGACCGATCGCGAGTTCGGCGACTTCGTCCTCCGTCTTGATTGGCGGCTCAAGGAGGCGCCCTTCATCAACAAGAACGTCCCTTACATCTTGCCCGACGGCACCCACGCCAGGGACGTCCACGGCAAGGAGATGAAGCTGGCACTTCCCGACGCCGACTCCGGCGTCTTCGTCCGGGGCGACGGCCACTTCCAGGTCAACATCTGGTGCTGGCCGATCGGCTCGGGCGAGGTTTACAGCGTCCGGATGGACCCCAGGACCTCTCCCGAACTCCGCGCCGCGGTCACCCCCAAACACCAGGCGGACAAGCCGGTCGGCGAGTGGAACCATTTCGAGATCACCGTGAAGGGGTCGACCGTGAAGGTCGACCTCAACGGCGTGACGGTCCTCGCCGGCGCGACCATCCCCGACCTGCCGGCCAAAGGCCGTCTCGCGCTTCAGCACCACGGCGGCAAGAACGCGGCCGGCGAATGGGCGGGCCCGCCGAGCCTCGTCCAGTTCAAGAACATCGCGATCAAAGAGCTGAAGTGAGGCCGTCCTACTCGATCGACTCCGTCTCAAGCACGGAATTCGAGCGCGGCGAGTCGCGAATTCATTTCATAGAGGACCTGACATGAACATGAAAAAGCTCGCAACGACGTTCTGGCTCCTGCTCGCGTCATGCCCCCTCCGGGCCATTGGCGACGAACCGTCCGCTCTCGACAAGCTTCTGCCGGTGCGGGGGTTCTGCATCGCCGCGCCGAGCCCCGAGGGGCTCGACGAATTCGTCGGATTCATCGAGAACGAGCTGGCGCCGAGGTCGATCAACACCCTGATCCTCCGCGTCGACTACGGTTATCAATACACGAGCCGCCCCGAGCTGAGCAGCCCGGGGGGGCTCTCCAGGGCCGACGCCGGCAAGCTGGCCGCGGCTTGCAAGAAGCATGGAATCCGCCTGATTCCGCAGGTCAACCTGCTGGGCCATCAGTCGTGGGCCAACCACGTCGGCCGGCTGCTCCAGGTCCATCCCGAGTTCGACGAGACCCCCTGGGTCAAGATGCCGGAGAAGCCCCCCTCGTGGCCCAACCCCGACCGCCTGTACTGCAAGAGCTACTGCCCGCTGCATCCCGAGGTCCACGACGTCGTCTTCGCGCTGATGGACGAGATCTGCGACGCCTTCGAGGCCGACGCCTTCCACGCCGGGCTCGACGAGGTCTTCTACATCGGCGAAGACGAATGCCCGCGATGCGGCGGCAAGGACAAGGCCGAGCTGTTCGCCGGCGAGGTCGCCCGCATCCGCGACCGACTGGCCCTGAAAGGTCGGCGGATGTGGATGTGGGGCGACCGCCTGCTCGACGGCGAGACCACCGGCCTCGGCGAGTGGGAGGCCAGCACCAACGACACCCACCGGGCGGTCGACCTGATCCCCAAGGACGTCGTGATCTGCGACTGGCACTACAACCGCGCCGAACCCACCGCCGCGTACTTCGCGCTCAAGGGCTTCGACGTCGTCACCTGCCCCTGGAAGAACGGGGACGCCGCCGTGATCCAGCTTCAAGACGTCCTCAACCTCCGCGACCGGGCCTCGAAAGCGACGCGCAAGCGCGCTTTGGGCATGGTCCAGACCGTGTGGACGAGCGCCGACAGGTTCCTCGATCAGCTCAAGGGTGGACGGCCCGATCGCGAGGGCCGAGGGGACCAGAGGCCCGACCGCACGGAAAGCCAGTGCTTCAAGACGCTTTACGAGGCCGTCGGCAAGCTCAAGACCGACTCCCCGGCCGCGACCGGCGAGGAGAAACCATGACCGCGGCGCGAGCGATCCCGGGGTGCATGCCGACCCTCGGAATCGGCGGCCGGCCTCACTCGTCCACGCGGACGTGCTGAATGTGGTTGGTTTCGAGCCAGTTGAGCAGCGCATCCTGCTCCTCGGTCAGCTCGACCTCGGTCATGTTCTGGGTGTCGAGAGGCGAGACGAGGTAGAACACGCCTTCCATCACCCACCGCGTGACCTCCTCGCGGTCGAACCAGTACTCGTTCTCGCCGAGCGGCGGCGCGCCGGGCGCGTTCGGGGCGGCCATGAAGTAGACCAGTTGCGACCGCAGGCGAGGAGACACTGGGAGCGGGGCGATCTCCGGATGATCGAGCGAAACCAGCGACAATTGACCCATGATCATTCGCCCCATCGTCTTGAATCGTGAGCCGCGAACCGCGGCGGCCGCGGCGTTTCGATCCGCGTCCGCCTGATTGTCCGCCAGCGCCTCGACGGCGTCAAGCGTTCCAGGCCGTCGCCGACTGATTCCCCTTCATGAGCACGCGCGAATGCGTCTCGCCATTCCGGAGATCGACGACGTCCACGCGATCGAGGGATTCGGACGCGGCCGGAAACCACGAGTCGACGAGCCCCGCCCGCGCGGCGTCGAGCCGAGTGGCCGCGACGGTCGAGGCGCTCTTCAAAAGCACCAACCGAGCCGCCCGCAGGTCGACGGCCACCCGCGCGGCGATGGAATCGGACGTGACCTCCCACGAGAACGCCAGCCGATCGGCCCTCCGCTCATCGACCTCCTCAAGGTGGAGGCGGGGCGCCAGGATCGGCCGCCCGCCGGCGTTCCAGACCGAAGCCAGGTCGGCCAGCCGACGGACGACCCGCGAGCCGGGGACCAGCCTCGCGAGCGCCTCGGCCGTGAAGTCCAGGGCGTGCAGCGCCAGTCGGTGCGCCGGCTCGTCCCCCAGGCGGTGCGCGGCGTCGAGGTTCCGAACGAAGTCGGCCGCCGGCCCTCCCCCGGCGATCAGGACCAACCGTGCGGCCCGCTCCGCGTCGAGCCATCGCCCGAGCCGTTCCGGCAGCTCCGGCCAGGTCAGCAGGCTGCCGCCGACCTTGACCACGATCGGCGGCTCATCCTCGTCCGGCGGTCGCATCGCGGTCCTCCGACGTCGAACGAGCCAGAACCACGAGCGCGTGGGCGCACGCCGCCTCCGAGGCCGCGGCGCCCCAGCGATCGCCCCATGCGACGACCTCGCCCTCCGCCCCGACCAGCTCGACCGCCGCCCGGCGAGCCAAAAACGCGCCGGAGCCGCTGATCAGGGCGACCTCCGGCGCGCCGATCGCGGCCTCGCAGGCGCGGCGGGCGGACCGAACCAGCCGGTCGAGCAGGACGCCGTCGACGGCCTTCGCGAGCCCTCGGGCGTCGTCCTCGGAGCAGCTCTCGCGATCGGCGCCGACCATCCGGGCGAGGCGGTCGCGGGCGCATTCCAGGACCGCCGGCCGGCCGTCGGCCGTCCCCCGGTCGTCGGGATCGTCCGTGAAGTCCCCCAGCATCAAGTAAACGTCCCGCGTCGTCGCGAACAGCTCGGCCGCCAGGCCCGTCGGCCGGCCCTGGAACGGCAGCTCGGCCGCCAACGCGCAGATCGGAGTCCGGGACGCCCCCGCATAGACCAGTTCGCCGTTCTGGAACCGCTCCGTGTCCGTCCGTCCCCGGGCCGCGACCCGGCCCTCAGCCAGGGGGATCAGGTCGGTCGTCGTGCCGCCGACGTCGATCAGAATCGCGCGGCGGCCCTCGACCAGCCGGGCCGCGACGCTCGCGAGGGCGAGCCAGTTCGACGCCGCGGCGATCAGCGGTCGGCTTCGCACCGCGTCCGCGTCGTGGAACCGGCCGTCGGTCCCCCAGTAGATCGTCGGGCGGTCCGGGACCGCGCGCGACACCGCGTCGATGATCGCGAGCACCCCTTCGCGCTTGGTCGCGTAGCAGTCGCAAAGCTCGGCGGTCATCGTCGCCGCGACCCGGTCGAAGGGCGGAAATCGGCCCGTCAGCTCGGCGATCGCCTCGCCCAGCCTCCCCGGCTCCTTCCAGACCGCGAACGGCGACGTCCGCGCCTGACCGTCGCCGTGCGCGGCCTTCAGGTTGGCCCCGCCGACGTCGATCCCAAGCCATCGATTTCCATCATCCTGGTTCATATGCAATACCGTTTAGTGAGTATCAAAATGGATCGGGGGGGCGTCGGCGACCGCGCGAGTGATCCGATCGACCGCGTCGTCCCGCCCCTCCGCGTCGGTGAAGCCCGCCAGCCAGCCTCGGGCGAGCAGGCCGGGGGGCAAGAGCCGGCAAATCCCGACGCACGACGTCGTGGCGCGGGGGTTGATCTCCACCACGACCGCCTCGCCTCGATCGGCGTTCCAGAGGAAATCGACGCCGACGAACCCGCGCAGGCCGTCGACCGACGCCAACGCGCGGCGCAGCGCCGGCAGGGCGTCCGGGCAAGCCACGGGAATCGTCCCCCCTTCGTAGGCGAAACGATCGCCTCGAATCACGATCCGCTGCCTTCCCGTAGCGATCAACCGGACGTCGCCGCGAGCCGAGACGAGGAACGCGGCGCTCATCGGAACTCCTGGAACCAGAGGCTGCAAGAGCGCCGTCGCCAGCCCGCGAGCGGCGTCGGGCAAGGCCGACGGCCCGGCGACCCGAAACGTGTCGACCGCCCCCGCGCCGTCGATCGGCTTGAGGACCGCCGGGTAGTCCAGCCAGTCGGAGGGCAGGCCCGCGCGGGGGTCGACGACCCGCGAGCGAGGCGACGGCACGCCGGCTTCCTCGAACCG
>CALCIC010000500.1 GCA_937907405.1 uncultured Isosphaeraceae bacterium
TTGGGATGGCAGACCTGAATCGCCACGACCCCCTCGGGGGGGCGGGCCTCGTGACGCGACGCCCGGGCCAACGCGGCCTCGTTCCGCTCGCGATCCTGGACCTTCAGGCAGATCGTCTTGCCGATCTCCGTGTCCATCGCCTTGTAGACCCGCGACATGCTCCCTTGCGAGGAGATGTCGGACTGGATCAAAAACCGCTTCTGGAGTACGACGCCGGTACGGCAGCCCTCCTCTTCGGGGGGGCGAGGGGCGAACATCCCCATCAGCTTGCCCATCATCGCGCCACCCCTCCCTTCTAGCACGAGATCACGCGCGTCTCTGGATGAGGAATTCGTCACGACGACGGCGACGTCGGAACCTCGGTACTTCACAACGATAGCCGGAACATCCCCCGACTACTACGCGTCATTCGATCGCGCGTGACAAATCTAAAGAAAAACTCTTCGAATCGGCGCAAATCGCAGTCGGCCGAAAACCGATTGCCGCTCGCCCGGCGGCTCCGACGCAAAATCCTGGAGCTTAAAGAATTAGGGAGGACGCGACATCGCTTGCAAGCAGACCGGAAATCAATCGTTCAAACACTGTGATCCGAATCCGATCGACGCGACTCGTCCCGCTGGATTCACTCGGCGGGAGGAACCCGTCTGAAGACGCGTCCCGAATGGGTGTAGAGCACGCCGGCGGTGCGGGCCAGGACTCGCGTCCGGCCGTCCTGGTCGGCGAACGTGGCGACCTTCATCAGTTTGGGAGCGCTCGCGGGCCAGTTCTCGAGCTCGGACTCCAGCAGAAGGGTGTAACGGCTCTCGTCGCTGACGGGGTATGCCAGGTGTCGAGGGCTGTGGAGCTGTCGGACGGGGTTGCCGATGGTCCAGGCCAGGTCTTCGGGCCAGTCGTGGATCGTATGGAGGGTCCAGTTCGGCAAGAGCCACTGGCCGATCGCCCGGCCCCAGGGCCCTTGCCCGTGCCGGTAGTTCCATTCGGGAGTGTAGTATCCCCAGTGGATCAGCTTCAGGCAGACGGTCATCAGCACCATCGCGGCGACCGATCGCCGCGCGTCGTGCGTCTCGACGGCCCGCCAGACCAGGGCGAACACGCCGATGCTCAAGATTGCAAACACGATTCCCAGGGGGCGGTAATAAGGAAGCGCGACGGTCATGATGAATCCGCCGTACAGGGCGACGAGCATCCATGCGGCCGTCACCGCCAGGACCGCTCCGAGGAACCATCGGCGCGTCCTGGCTTGCATCGAACCGCTCCAGGCGGCCTCGAGCGCCGAGGCGGCGGCGAGCAAGACCCCCACCAACGCGACGGTCCGGCAGATCACCGCCAGGCCTGGAACGATCGACCCCGCGACCACCGCCGCGGCGCTGATCTGAAGCCAATCGAACACCATTTCCGTCCCGTTCTCTCGGACGGTCCGTCGGAGCGAAGGGCTGAGCAGCAGGAGGGCGAACGGCGACAGCGGCAACGCCAGCAAGGCGACCTCCACCCCCAGCGTGAAGGCGGGCTGCCGGGTCAGCGGCCAGGCCAGGGCCGCGGCGGCGACCGCGACCGACCCGGCCTTGACGGTCCAGGCGAGCCAGGCCAGGCAGGCGGCCGCGGGGGGCAGAATCAGCCGGAACGAGAAATCGGCTTCACGGCGGCCCAGGACGAGGATCGCCACGGCCAGCAGCAGCAGCGGAGGCCATCCCGCCGAAAGAAACGCGAACGCCGCCCAGGTCCCCGTCCACCAGTCCGAAGCGCCGGCGAGCAGGCGGTCGAGCGCGGCGATCGTCGCCAGGCCGGCGAACAGGTCGAGCCCCGCGTTGTTGGAGTGGTCGAGCAGGGCCGCCGACCCGAACCAGGCGAACCCGAACAGCAGGCTCGTGCGGAATCGGCCCGCCTGGATCAGGCGGCGGGCGACGAGCCAACCGGCGGCCATGCCGGCGACGGCGGAGGGCCAAAGGACCGTGCCGCTCTGGGGGCGGCCGGGCTCCTCGGCGAAGAAGAACAGCCGGCTCACCGCCGCTCGAAGCGGCCAGACGTCGGGCGTCCAGTTGCCGAAGACCTGCCCCATCGGGCTGAACGCGGTGCTCGCCGCCAGGCCGATCCGGGCGTCGGCCGACCTCAGATCTGAATCGGCCCCGCCGAACAGGACGAAGAAGAGCCCCAGCGCGACCAGGACCGGCCCGCACCAGGCGGCCGGCGCGGGCAGCCGAAGCACGACCCGAGCCTCGTCGACCCTCAGCCTGCGACCCTTCTCGACCCGCGCGGCTCGAATCCCATCAATGTTCATGTTCATGAGCGGTCTCCTCGGCGGCCGGGGGTTCGGCTTGAATCCGGTCGTCGATCGTGACCGGGTGATGTAAGACCGTGTCCGGCTTGATCTTGGTCATCGCGAAGATATAGCCGGGAATCCAGCCCTCGCGGTACGTCTGCCGACGCATCTCGGCCGCCACGTCCTTCACCGTCCAGCCGTCGCGCTCATAGCGATAGAGGGCGACCGCGGACCCGGTGCGGCACGTCCCCCGGGCGCAATGGACCAGGACCGGCCGACGCGCCGGGTCGTCGACCGCCTCAAGGACCTGCCGGAACTGAGCCTCCTGGCCGAACCCGTCCCCCGGCATCGGCAGATTGAGGAAGCCGACGCCCAGTTCCTTGGCCAGCGCCCGCTCGGCCTCCAGCTCCTTGCTGGGAAGCTGGAAATTGACCACGGTGCGGATTCCATACCGCTTGACGGCCTCGGCGAGCTGATCGCTCGTAAGTTGGCCGCTGCGATAGAGAACGCCCCTCTTGACCACGTCCCAGTGATCCCATTGCAGGCGATTGTGACGATCGAGCCAGGCCAGCCAGGCGACCCCGCCCGCGCTCGTCAGGATGATCACGCCCAGGAGGATTCTGCGCATCCGGCGTTGTCCTGTGCTGAGAGAAAGAACGGGCCCTGGCGCCGCAACGCCTCGGGGGCGATCGGCGAAGCCGCCGACCGAGCCGACGGCCCCGTCCCGAGACGGCCGGGCATGGTAGGACAGCCTCCCCATTCGGTCAATCCGAACCAGGCCCCCCGACCACCCCCCGACTCTTCCCTGCCAGCTCCGGCTGAGGGACGAACCGCCGGCTTGCCCCCCCTCATGCTGGATCAAGCTATACAAGACTTCGAGCAAGGAATCGGGATTCAAATCCCGCGGATTGGGTTCGCTCGCGCCGAAACCACTGCGGGATTCGGTCCAGCCCCCCCCTTTGGCGATGCCGGCGGATTGGGTTCGTTCGCAACGGAGACCGTCGGCCCTTCCCGCCGCCGCCTTTCCAAGATCCCCGCGGCCGTTGGGTTCGTTCGCGCCGATGAACGCCTCGGCGTCGCTGTCAAAACGTTATTAACATTCGTCTGCATAATGCTTTACGACGCGATTTAAAAAAAGAAGATTGGGTTCGTTCGCTCGCGGTTTCCGGGTCGGCCGTCGGTCGGGACCGCCCGACTGGAGCACGCGTCGATTGGGTTCGATCGCGTGATTATTGGGTCTCGCAGTCGGCGAGGCTCGCTTCCGACGACCGGGCTCGATTGGGTTCGATCGTCGCGTTTTCGACGGCGACCGTGTCGCTTCCGGCGGTCGCGGCGTGGCTTGCACGCCTGTTTTCGAATTGCCAAAGAGTCGTTCGGCCGCTGATGATCCAGCTTAATCATACATCATGAATCGTGCTTCCGAGGAGAATCGGAACGACGGGCGAAACTTCCAAGGCTCCTGGTTCGGGCCCTCTTCTCTCAACAGGAAACCGTATGGGGGGGCCCGGCCGCGAGTCAGGAACGCGCGCCTGCATGGGATTCAAGGCGACGGCGGTTCGAGCCTGGACGCGGATTGACTTGCCCGCCTGGATTTGAGGCCCTACGATGAGACGAACGACACGCGTTTTTTCCGCGGCCCCGCGCCGTGGTCGATTCCTCAACAGGGCCCTCCCGATGTTGCAGCTTCAACTTCCCGGCCTGCTCGGACGAATCGGTGGAGCGGCGCGAGCCGTCGCCGTCGGGGTCGTTCTGGTGGGACTTGCCGCCGACGGGGTTCGGGCCGACGGGCCGCAGCCGGCGAAAAAGGACAGCAGCGTTCGGGCCAGGCCCAAGGACGCCGTCCTGACGGCCTCGATCGAGCCGGCCGAGGCCAGGCCCGGCGACACGGTCCGGTTTCAGGTCCACGCCAAGCTGCAGCCCGGGTGGCACATCTACACGCAGGCCGAGAAGCAGGAAGGGGACGGCCCTCGCAACACGATGTTCGACCTGTTCGACCCCGGCGGCCTCGAAACGTCCGGCGGCTGGTCGCCGTCGAAGGAGCCCGAGGCGAAGGCCGAACCGGCGTTCGACAACAAGGTCTTCAAGTTCTTTGAGGACGAGGTCGTCTGGAGCATCTCGCTCAAGGTCCCGGCGGACGCCAGGGCCGGCGAGCGGACCGTCCGCTGCCAGGCCAGCTATCAGATCTGCAATGCGAACAGTTGCAGCTTCCCCGGCCGCTGGACGTTGCCTGACGCCGTCGTGACGATCGTCGGCGGCGAGGAGCCGAAGGCCGACGCCAGACCCGTCCCCGCGCCCGAAGCCGCCGAGGACTTCCACGAGCCCAACGCGGCGGCCGCCCCCGCGAAGCAGGACAGCAACCCGCGAATCCGGCCCAAGGGCGTAACGTTCACCCCTTCGGTCGAGCCGGCGGCGGTGAAGTCCGGCCAGACCTTGAAGTACAAGGTGACGGTCAAGCTCGACCCCGACCTCCACATCTACCAACTCGCCAGGCCGGGCGAACGGGGGGATGGACCGATCCCGACGGCCATCGACTTCTTCGACACCGGAACGCTCCGGCCTTCGCAAGAATGGACGGCCTCGAAAGCCCCGGTCGTCAAGCCGGAGCCGGCGTTCGGCGACAACGTGATCACTGAATTCTTCGAGGACGAGGTGACCTGGACCCTCAAGCTCCAGGCCCCCGCCGACGCCCAGCCCGGCAAGCATGCGCTCCGCTCTCAGATCGTCTACCAGATCTGCAACCAGAACTCGTGCTATCCTCCGGTCTACCAGACGCTCGCCGACGTGTCGGTCGACGTGGTCGCAGGCGACGGATCAGCCGCGAGCGTCACGGCCGCCCCTCAGCCGATCGTGACCGAGACCGAGCCCCCGGCCTCCGCCGCCAGGGTGGAGGAGCCGATCGAGGCGGCCGAGGCCAGGGAAGAGGCCGCGTCGCCCCCGTTGGAGACGACGGCCGAAGCCCCGGCGTCGGCGACCGTTGCGAGCGCCGACGCGCCGGTCAGCGAGATCGCGCGGACGGCTCGGCAGGGGCTGCTCCCGTTCCTGATCGCCTCGGCGATCGGCGGGTTGCTGGCGCTGGCGATGCCCTGCGTCTGGCCGATGGTGCCGATCACGGTCAACTTCTTCGTCAAGCAGGGGGAGAAGAGCTCGGGGAAGACGACCGGGCTGGCGATCGCGTATTGTCTGGCGATCATCGGCATCTTCACGACCGTCGGCGTCCTCTTCTCGTTCTTCTTCTCGGCCGCGTTCCTCCAGAACCTGGCCAACAACCCGTGGCTGAACCTGGCGGTCGCGGGGCTGTTCCTGGCGTTCGGGCTCAGCCTCCTCGGCCTCTTCGAGCTCCGCCTGCCGAACTTCCTGCTCAACGCCTCGTCGCGCGGCGAGAGCCGAGGCGGCCTGATCGGCGTCTTCTTCATGGCGCTGACGCTGACGATCACGTCGTTCACCTGCACGTTCCCGGTCGTCGGCGGGCTGCTGGTGATGGCGGCCGGCGGCGACTTCTTCTATCCGATCATCGGCCTGGCGACCTTCGCCGGCGTCGTGGCCCTGCCGTTCTTCCTGCTCGCCCTGGCTCCCGGGATGCTCTCGAAGCTCCCCCGGAGCGGCGACTGGATGAACTCGGTCAAGGTGGTCGGCGGCCTGGTCGAGATCGGCGCGGCCTTGAAGTTCATCAACACGGCGGAGCTGGCTTACGTCACGCCCGAGAACGCCTGGTTCGACGCCCAGTTCGTGCTCACCGCCTGGATCATCCTGTCGGTCGTCTGCGGGATCTACCTGCTGGGCCTGTTCCGGACCGATCACGATTACGACGAGGTGAAGGTCGGGCCGGGGCGGATCGTCTTCGGCTGCCTGTTCCTGGGGTTCGGCCTCTACATGGCCCCGGCCCTGTTCGGCCGGCCGCCCCAGGGGTTGATCTGGGACCGCCTGGTGGTGGGCATCCTGCCGCCGGACTCGACCGAGCTCTACCCGACGGACCTGCAGCTCATCGCCGGCGGTGGAGGAGGCTCGGGCGGCGGCGAGGCGGTCGCCGAGGTGAAAGCGACGTCGACCGACCCGACCCAGGCCGAACGCGAGCAGAAGAGCCTGCACGGCGTGCTCTGGGGAATGAGCCTCGACCAGGCGAAGGAGGAGGCCAGGGCCCGGAATCAGCCCATCCTGGTCGACTTCACGGGGGTCAACTGCGCCAATTGCCGGCTGATGGAGCGACGGGTGCTGCCTCGGCCGGACGTGGTCAAGCTGCTCAAGGAGTTCGTCACGGTGCAGCTCTACACCGACTTCGTGCCGATCGCCTCCTTGACGCCCGACCAGCGCGAGGACCTGGCCCGCAAGAATCAGGACCGCCAGCTCGATCTCGCGGCCGAGCAGACGAACCCGTTCTACGTCGCCATCGCCCCCGACGGCAAAATCCTCGCCAGCCTGGGGGGCTACAATGAGCCGGCGGTGTTCCAGGAGTTCCTCGCCAGGGCGCTGGACAAGTCGCGAGGGGGCGCCAGCGTCGCCCAGGCGAACGTGATCCGCCCGTAGAGCGGCTTGCATCTAGAGCGGGTTTCATGCGGGTTGCGCACGGGATGCGGCCGAATTCCCTTCTCCCGCAAGGGGAGAAGGCATGCTCGCAACGGCCCACTTTGATTACTGTAGGCAACCCAAAAGCAAACCGCTCTAGGATGCATGCAATAGTCAGAACAAGCCGAAGCGAGCATTCCTTCTTCCGGGGGGCTTCATGATCGCCGTCACGTGATCAACCGTTCCCGTCACGCCGTCGGGAGACGAAACCGAGGGCCGATGCGGCTGTTCGCGAGCCTCTGCGGAGTCCGACGAAACGGCGACGGCGGACGCGGTTAGAGCGGTTTGCTTTCAGCTCGCCGACAAGAATGGTTTGAGTTTGAAATGAGC
>CALCIC010000501.1 GCA_937907405.1 uncultured Isosphaeraceae bacterium
CCTCGGCGGCGGTCATCTTCGGCGGCGGCTCGTTAAGTCCGATGCTCGGTCCGTCGCCGGTCCTCGCCCGGACGCCGGGGGACAGCAGACGCGAGAGGGGGCCTTGGCTCTGATCGGGCCAGATGTCTCGTTCGGGACCGAGCCGCCGCGAAGTCTCGATCGGCAGATCGGGGTCGAACGTGGCGGCAGGCGCGCGGGCCGGGGTCGTCGCGGCGGCCGGCGCCGTCGCGGGGCTTCTCAATCGCGACCACCAACCGCGCCAGCCGGATTGTCGCGCCGGCGAGGCGACGGTGGGCGCCTCCATGGGCGACGAGGTCGTTCCACGCTGGGGCATGCCGGCGCATCCGGAGACGCCGACCAGCGTCAAAACCAAGATTCCCCAACCACGCGACGGTCTCATGGCGTATCCTCCGCCTGGGCGGTTCTGAAAGCCGGCGCCCGAAAGCCGTATATTGCGAATCGTTCCTGATTCGTCTTAGTGCATTCCATCGGCATTCGCCGCAAAGCCCCAGGGCCCAAACTGAGGACGGACTTCCCGGTCGTCGCACACGATCCGGTTCTTAGGCGCAATCGCTACAGCCGCTACGTTCGCCGAGACACGAACGATTTGAAGAAAGGCCGCCGAATCGGTAGGCTTGATCCAGAGGGAGCGTCGTGGCGACGGCTGCTTTACGCCACGCGTCGATCGACTCGCGAACCTGTGGGACAAGGCTGAACGATGATCAACGCCGATGCCTCAGAACGGTTTATGTCCGCGCCCTGGCTTGATTCGACGGACCGGGAGATCAAGCACGAGCTGCTCGGAGTGCTGGCCGAGGAACGGGCGAAGAAGGGGACGACCCTGCTGTCGCAAGGACAGCCCAACGACCACCTTTCGTTCCTGATCGAGGGAACCGTCGAGCTCGACCGGGTCACCGGCGGTCGTCGCGACGTGATCACCACGTTGACCCCGCCGGCGGTCTTTGGGACCACGTCGTTCTTCCAGCCCACGCCTCCCCGAGTGAGCGTCCACGCGACGACCGACGTCTGGCTGCTGACCCTGCACCATCCGTCCTACCAGATGTTGCGACGCGACCACCCCCGCGCCGCGGAAGCCCTGGCGCTGGCCGTGGTGCGCGCTCTCTCGGAGCGGTTCGACCTGCTCGACAAGCTGTTCTCTGAACATATCGCCAAACCCGCGCACTCTCCCGCCAAGAACGCCTCCGAATGGTCGAACTTCCGTTCCCGGTTATTCGAGGAGCACTCGATCTGATCGGCGTGGAAGCGGCGAAGCATCCACGCCGCCGCGTAAGCCAAGGACGTCGGCCGATGAGGCTCGCCGACCCCATCGACGCCCCGGCGCGCGCTCGCCGGTTGACTCCGCTCGCTTTGGGCTGCACAATGAAGCTCCAGACACCCATTGCACGACGCTTGATCCGAACGCCTCCGAGGTTCACTCCGGCGAGTTCGATCGTCGCTGGAATCGATTGATCCACCCTCGTCGCCGCGACGGACCCTCGTTCGTCGTCGAGGCGATGACTTCTCGCTCTCCGGCGACTCGCCCGCCTCCGTTAGGGACCGACCGACGCGACGGCGCGGGACGCACTTCATCAAGGCCCCAGGTCTATCATGAGCACCTCATCCTCGTCGAAGGGCGCGCCGGCTCGACGGCCGGAATTCGACCAGTTGCTCGATTCGGTCCGCGTGTGCGGGACGCACGGGCACCTCGTGGACGTCCGCGAGACGCTCCGCTCCGTGCTGGGGCCGGACCGGCCGTTGGTCATGCTCTGTCCGCACGCCGACGACGGCGCGATCACCGCCGCCTGCCTGATCCACGAATACGCCGTCCGTCGCGGCCTGCCGGTCGTCGAAATCCTCGTCTTCGCCGGCGAGCGCAACGTCGCCGCCCCCTGGCTCAACACCGAGAAGAAGGTCGACGTCCGCGAGGCCGAGTTCCGCCTCGAGTGCAGCGTGCTCGGCGCGGAGGCGGTCTGCTGGAACCTTGAAGGCTATCGGACGCCCGGCTATCAGCCGACCCCCAAGGACGTCGAAAACGTCGTCGCCTGGTTCTCCAAGCGGCGTCCCGGCGCGATCATCGTTCCGCCTGCGAACGACGCCCACGCCGCCCACCGCGTCACCCGGGCGCTGGGGGCCGTCGGACTCGTCGGCGCCGGCCTGGGCGACGCCCTGGTCCTGACCGGGTGGACCCCCTGGGGACCGCTCCCCGAGCCCAACGCCTACTTCAGCTACGACGGCGAGGCCGAACGCACCAAGGAATGGGCCATCCACTGCCACGCATCGCAGATCCTCTTGACCGACTACACCCAATATTGCTCGCATCTCGGCCGCGCCTACGCGGCGCTTACCCGAGAGTGGGCCGAGGGGCACAGCATCTCGGGCCGGGCGCACCGCACCGACGACCGCTTCGTCGGCGTCGAGCTGTTCCAGATCGAGTCGTACGATCCCCAGCGGCGCGGCAACTTCCCCCCGGACCCCATCCAGATGGCTCTCGGCATGCTCGGCAAGCACGAGCCTCCAGGATCGGCCGCGAGCGAACCGACGCCGACCAAGCCCACCGACGCCGCGACGATCCCGGCCTGACCCCCCAATGCGAGAGCCCGACGCAATGCCCGCCGCCGAACGAACCGTCCAGATCTCCGGGTCGACCGTGATCGTCCGCCCAACCGCCGAAGCCGCCAGCCAGGTCGCCGCCGACGCGATCGCCGAGATCATCCATGCGGCCGTCAACGAGCGCGGCAAGGCCGTGCTCGGGCTGGCGACCGGCGCCACCCCCGAGGTCGTCTACGCCAAGCTCGTCGCCAAGCACGAGGCCGGCGGCCTCTCCTTCCAGAAAGTCGTCACCTACAACCTCGACGAGTACTATCCGATCCAGCCGCTCGACCCGAGGAGCTACCGGGCCTACATGCACCGGCTTCTGTTCAGTCGGGTCGATCTGCCGGCGAACCAGGCGCACCTGCTCGACGGCACCGTCCCCGAGGCGTTCGCCCCCGAGCACGCGGCCCAGTTCGACCGCTGGATCGAGGCCGACGGCGGCCTCGACCTCCAGTTGCTGGGGATCGGCCGTAACGGCCACATCGGCTTCAACGAGCCGAGCGACGCATCCGTCGCCGACTTCGCCGCCGCCCCCACCCGACTCGTCGAGCTCCACCCCGTCACGAAGGGGGACGCCGTCCGCGAGTTCGGGGCCCACGAGAACGTAATCTCCCACGCGCTGACCATGGGGGTGAAGTCGATCCTGTCGGCGCGGGCCGTCGTGATGCTGGCCACCGGCCCGCGCAAGGCCGCGATCGTCGCCCAGGCCCTTCGCGGCCCCGTCGCCTCGACCGTCCCCGCCTCGCTCCTCCAAACCATCGCCGAGCGGGTCGTCTGGATCCTCGACGAACCCGCCGCGGCGGAACTTGGCGCGTGAGTTCGGGCTGCTCAACCCGACCGGGGGTCTATTACGCCCCCGCGCCGGGGCGGCCGACGACCTCGCGGACCTGGCCGCGCTCCTTGCGGGTGGAAATGGCGTTGACGGCGTTGAGATAAGCCAACGCCGACGCCTCGATGATGTCGGTCGAGACGGCCCGGCCCCGGAAGCTGGCCTCGCCGCTCTCGACTTCCAGTTCGAGCGTCACCTCGCCCTGCGCGTCCTTGCCCTGGCTGACGCCGCGGACGACGAACTCGTGAAGGTTGGCGTGGACCCCCGTCACGCGCTCGACCGCCTTGAAGATCGCGTCCACGGGGCCGTCGCCGATCGCCGCGTCCTGGACGATTTCGCCGTCGGGACGACGGATCGAGACCGTAGCCGTCGGCAACACGCTGCTGCCGGCCGTCGTGTGCAGGCTCAGAAGCTCCCAGGCGGCCGGCACGTCGCCCATGTACTTCTCGACCAGGACCGCCAGGTCCTCGTCGTACACTTCCTTCTTCTTGTCGGCCAGCGCCTTGAAGTCGTTGAACAGGGTCTCGAACTGCTCGTCGGACATCGTGTAGCCCATCTCGACGACCCGATCGCGGAGGGCGTGGCGGCCCGAATGCTTGCCCAGCACCAGGTCGGTCCGGGGTACGCCGACGTCCTCGGGCCGCATGATCTCGTACGTCGACCGCTCCTTGAGCATCCCGTCCTGGTGGATCCCCGACTCGTGGGCGAACGCGTTGCGGCCGACGATCGCCTTGTTCCGCTGGACCGCCATGCCGGTGATCGAGGACAGCATCCGGCTGGCCGGAAACAGCCGTTCGGTCCTGATGTTCGTCTCCAGGCCGTAGTAGTCATGGCGGGTCTTCAGGGCCATGACGATTTCTTCGAGCGCCGCGTTCCCCGCGCGCTCGCCGATGCCGTTGATCGTGCATTCGACCTGGCGCGCGCCGGCCTCGACTCCGGCCAGGCTGTTGGCGACCGCCATGCCGAGGTCGTCGTGGCAGTGCGTGCTGACGACCGCCCGGCCGATGTTGGGGACCCCCTCGATCAAGGCCCGAATGACCGCCGCGTACTGCGAGGGCGTGGCGTAGCCGACCGTGTCGGGAATGTTGACGGTCGTCGCGCCGGCGTCGATGACGGCCTCGATCACCTCGCGGAGGAAGTCGATCTCGGTCCGGGCGGCGTCCTCGGGGCTGAACTCGACGTCCTTGCAGCCGGCCGCCGCGCCATCGCCCCCCGCCACGGCGCGGTCGACGATCTGGGACCGCGTCATCTTGAGCTTGTATTCGCGATGAATCGCCGAGGTGGCCAGGAAGACGTGGATCCGCGGCTTTTGGGCG
>CALCIC010000502.1 GCA_937907405.1 uncultured Isosphaeraceae bacterium
GGGCCACTTCCCCGGCGCGAGTTCGCGCACCGCCTTCCCCGCCTTGCCGAGCTCCGCGTACTGGTCGGCGCCCGGCTCGTCCTTGAGGTGGTAGCCCGCCACTGCGGGGTGGTCGTTCACTCGCCTGATCAGGTCCGGCAGGGCCGCGACGACCTTCTTGCCGTCGAAGAGGTCGTTCCATCGGGCCGGAGTGATCCTGGGATCATAGACGATCGCCTTGAGTCCCAGGCGCGCGCAAATGTCGAGCGCGGGCTCCGGCACAAAGGCCACGAGGTTGACGCCGCAGTCCGCCATGGCCTTGAGCGTCCGCTCGTCGTCGGCGTAGTCCCAGGCCATCACGGGGTACTGGCGCTGTTCCGATCCGGCCTTGGGCTCGCGCTCGGGCCGGGCCGAGGAGACGGGGGACGCGCCGTGGTTCGCCGCCCAGGCGATCCCCTGGAGGACCAGGCGGTGGAACCCGGGGTTGCGGAGCGGGTCGTCCTTGTCGGGGCCGAAGTCGCGGTGGCCGAAGGTGGTGTGGAAGACGCGGCCCTTGCCGACCGACTGGGTCCAGGCGACCGGCCAGTCCTCGCCCTGGAACTCGACGACGGCGAAGGGCTGCACGCCGGGCGCCATCTGGAGGTGGTAGTATAACTCGTCCTTGATCGAAAAGTCGGCGATCCCCTTGCCTACCGGGTTGTTGGGGTCGACGATCCTGACGGTGTATTCGCCCTTGCGGGTCTTGCCGTCGGGCAGTCCGAAATGCGAGAAGACGCCGCCGAGCATGAGCTTGAACTCGGGCTCCCAGTCGGCCGGGGCGTTGTCGGCGCCGTGGATCGAGACATACCCCTTGCCGGACTGGACGAAGGCGACGAGCGCAAGCTGCTGCGACTTCGAGAGCTTGAACTCGGGGTCGCGGCGGTCGGCGATGGCGACGACCAGGTCGTACTTGGCTAAAGCGGGGGTGTCGAGGACGGCGGCCTCCTCGGTGAGGGTGACCTCGTAGCGCCCAGTGTCCTCCAACTCGGCGGCAAGGTAGAATGCCTGATCGCGGTATCCATGATGCTGCCGCTGGCCACCCGAGAGCAACAGGACCTTGGCGCCGTCGGGCGCCTTCTTCTGGGCCAGCGCCGGGGCGCACATGGAGCCGATCAGGCAGAGGCAAAGACAACACATTGCGGATCGAGTCACGGCTGCGCTCCTCGGGGCTGCGGACGACGGGACGAAGACCTCTCGCGTAGAGTAGTCGCAATTCCGGCCCGTCGCAAGCGGCGAAGGCGGCCGATCGATTCCATCAAACAGACAGAGGAAGAATCATGAAGCGCGCGTATTTCCAGGCTCCTCGGTTCCTCGGCGTCGCGGTCGGCCTTGCGCTGGTCGTGGGCCTGACGGCGGCCGACGATCCCAAGAAGACGGTCGACGCCGGCGGCGTCTCCTTCAAGGCGCCCGAGTCGTGGAAGTCGGTGCCGACCAAGTCGCAGATGCGCAAGGCCCAGTTGAAGGTCGAGCCGGTCAAGGGGGACGACTTCCCGGCCGAGCTGGTCGTCTACGTGTTCCCCGGCGGCGCCGGCAGCGTCGACGCCAACGTCGAGCGCTGGCAGAAGCAGTTCAAGGACGCCGACGGCGCCACGCCGAAGGTCGAGAGCAAGAAGGTCAAGGGCAAGAACGTCGATGCGACCCGCGTCGAGATCGCCGGCCACTATCACCCCACAGCCTTCCCCGGCATGCCCGCCGAGCCCGATCGGGCGGACGCCCGGCTTCTGGGTGCAATCGTCACGACCGACAAGTACGGCTACTTCCTCAAGATGGTCGGCCCCGACAAAACCATGAAAGAAGCCTCCAAGGCTTTCGACGAGTTGATCGGCTCGCTGGAAGTCGACGGCGACTGAGTAAGGACTGGAACGATGTCGAGCGTGACCATCGTCTGCGCGCGTTGCACGCTCGCGAACCACGGGGCGGACCGCTTCTGCGCGGGCTGCGGCCTGCCGTTGGGAGGGCCCCGACCCGACGCCGGGGCCGGGGCCGAGGCGCTCGGCCCCTACGAGGCGCCCGAGCCCGCCGACCCCGACGTCGAACGAACGATCCGCGAATTCGTCGAACGCTCGGGTTTCGAGGCGGCCCCCGCCCCGCGAGGCTGGCAGGCGACCGTCCCCTTGCGGCTCGACCGCAAGCAGGCGGTCTACCTCGGCTCGGCGGGGGTCGACGCCGAGGGGCGAGCACTGGTCGCGTTCGTCTCGGTCTGCGGGCCCGTCGTCGACCGCGACTGCCGCGTTCTGCTTAAACTCAACGCCCGGATGACCGACGGCTGCTTCGCGATCCGCGTTCTTCGTGGCGAGGAGTACTTCGTGTTCGTCGAGAATCTCCCCATCGACTTCTGCGCGCTGATCGACTCCCAGAAGCTCCTTCGCCGGATCGCCGACCTCGCGGACGGCCTTGAAGACCGGCTCACGCGCGGCCTCGATCTTTACTAAAGCCAAAACAGCCCACGCCACGGCCCTCGACCTGGCCTGAAAAGCGGTTGCCAGGCCGCGAGCCGCGACATAGCATGGACGATTCGGGAGAACCTCCCGAGTCGATGCGCCGCTGGTGCGAAGCCCAAGGAGGGGCGGATGTCCGACCGCAAGAAGCTTGACGTCCTCGACGGTCTTCGAGGATTCGCGATCCTCCTCGTCGTCCTGTTCCATTATCGCTTGACGGCGGGGGACGGGACGCCTCCCACGCTTTTCTTCCGCGGCCTCGCACCGTTTCGCTTCGGCTATTCCGGCGTCAACCTGTTCCTCGTCCTCAGCGGATTCTGCCTGACCCTCTCCTTGCTGCGTCGGACCGAAGCCGGGGCGCCGCCGCCGCTTCGCGCTTACCTTGTCAGCCGGTGGCGGCGGATCGCCCCGCCGTTCTATGCCGCCGCGGCCGTGTATCTGGCGGCCCGGCCGTTGCTCGCGAGGGCGGGAGTTCCTCCGCTGGGGAGCGGCGATCACTCGACCTGGCAGGTCGTCGTCCACGCCCTGTTCCTCCACGGGCTCTGGCCTGAGGCCATCACCGCCTTCAACGACCCGTTCTGGTCGCTGTCACTGGAGTTCCAGTTCTATGCGACCCTTCCCCTGCTGTTTGCGAGCATGCTCCGTTTCGGGCCGATTCCCACGCTCGTGGTCGTGACCGTCGCGTCGTGGCTCTGGCGGCTCGCGATTCTCTCCCAGCCGATCGATCGGTTCTACGCGATCAACGGCTTCATGCTCGCCCGCTGGCCGGAGTTTGCGATTGGATCGGCCGTCGCGTTCCATCACGCGCGTCCGAGGCCCTCCTCGCGCGGAAGGGCGACGATCGGGCTGCTGTCGGCGGCGGCGCCGGCCCTGCTCCTTCTCGCGTCCTGGCTCGCCCTCAGAGATCAGGCGTTGTGGAGCGACTACGCATACGGGTTGGGATACGGGACGCTCTTGCTGATCGCCCTCCCCAGCAACGAGCGCCGATCTCCGGCCGCGATCCTATTCTCGGCCCGGCCGCTGGTGTGGATCGGATCGATCTCATACAGCCTCTACCTCACGCACAGCCTGTTCCTCGCCCTGGTCCTGCGCGGCTATCGCATGCTCGTATCGAATCCTACTTCCACGACCGACGCTCTGGTCGTCGCCTCCGCCCTCGGGGTCGTCCTGGGAGGAGGATGGTGCTTCTTTCAACTCGTCGAAGTTCGCAGTTCGTACAGGACGAACATGGGGCCGAGAGTCGGATCTCGGGGGCTCGTCAATCAAGTCCAGCCCGCGTGACCACCTCGGACGTCCGGTAGACGGCGATCGTGGCGTCGTCGGTCATGTCGGTCGGCGCGACGCCGTCGAGCTTCTTGAAGAAACCGGGCGGTCCCCAGGGGCCGAACTGGAGCGACGCCGAAACGGCGACGTACGGCGTCGTCGCCGAGCCCAACGGCGGCAACTCGGACTGATCATCGACGGCGTTGACCGTATAGCACGTCCCAACGACGCCGTAGTACGCCGGGTCGGTCTCGCCGAAGTAGTAAAACGTCAGATCGCGGAATTCCGGCCGCTGGCTCTGAAGCCTGGCGAGCGAGTTCAAACCCTGCCCCCAGTCGAGGTTCGAGTCGGCCAGAATGTACCGGCCTCCTTTCGGTCCTCCCGCGATCACATGAAAATACGTAAGCTCGTTGGGATGGACGGCCGCCGTCGCGACCGCCTGGCCGACGAGGCCGACCGCGACCACGGCCGTTTGGAAGCGACGCCGCCCGATCGACTCCTCCGGCTGATCGCGGGCGACCCGCGAAACCCAGACGATCGCCAGCGGGGCGAGCGGCAACAGGTAGCGCAGGCCGTAGTTTCGCGACGACCCCAGCGCCGTGACGATCAGGAACAGGATCATCACCTGGACGAGCATCCGGTCGGAAGGCCCGCGCCGGGCGTCAGGTCGCGCCGCGATCGCCAGCCGAAGCGTCGCCAGCAGCCAGAACGAGAGGGGTACTTTCACCGCCGCCGCGAGGAGGTAGTAATACCACCAGCCGGTCATCCGGGTCTGGCCCAGCAGGTAGCTCGGACCTCCCGAAAGCTGGTGGTGCATCTGGGTCGCGAAGCCGACCCAGTCCTGCGGTATCGGCGTCTCATAAATCCGGGCGACGATCGGCCCGAGCACGCCGAACCGCCCGGCCAGACTCGGATGGTCGCCGGTCGCCGGGCTCAAGGGCAGGGTCGCAAACCCGGTCAGGGCGAAGTCGCTCAGCAGCAGGGCCGCGACGTAGGCCGACGTCCCCAGGCCGACGTT
>CALCIC010000503.1 GCA_937907405.1 uncultured Isosphaeraceae bacterium
GCCGCCTAGAGGAGACAGGCCGGCGTTTTGAAGGCCCAAACTCAATCCGCCGATGCCGCAGAACAGGTCAAGGACTCTTGGCTTTCTCTGCATCCGGGCATCGCTCCGACGGACGGTGACGCTCGATTAATTCTATACATGCGCCCATCATAACAGACGCAAACGCCCTGGCTAGATCGGACTGTGAGAGGCATCCAAGATCACGACGCGAGCGTATCGACGTGCCATCGGCGCTTTCTGGCTGTTTAATGAGGGGATTTCAGGCATTCGCCTGGCGGATTCGTCCGTTCAGAGCGGACTACTTCCCGATGCAGAACCGCCGGAAGATGCGATCGAGGACGTCGTCGGCGACGATCGCGCCGGTAACCTTGCCGAGTTCGTCCAGGCAGAGCCGGAGGTCAAGCGCAACGAGTTCGTCGCCTCCGCCGGTCTGGATCGTGGCCGAGGCGTCGCGGAGTGCCGCGGAGGCCTGGACCAGACTGTCGCGGCAGCGGACCGAGGTCGTCGCGATCAGGTCGTTCTCGCGGTGCTGACCTCGAATCGCCCGGGCGACGGCCGACCGCAGCGCGGCGATCCCCGCGCCGGCCTCGGCGCTCGTCGTCAGCCAGGGGCCGGAATCGTCGCCGGGCGGCGGCCCGAGATCGCTCTTGGTCCAGACCCGTAGCGTCCGGTCGGGGTCGGTCGTCGCGGCGGGCGGCTCGCCGAGATCGGCCGAGGCGCACGAAAGCACGAGGTCGGCGCGGTCGGTCGCGTCGGCCCGGAGCTTCTGGGCCTGGGCGCCCACGGCGTCGGTCGGCGACTCCATGCCGGCGGTGTCGACCAGCTCGACGTCCAGGCCGTCGCAGTCGCAGAGTCCGGTCAAATAGTCGCGCGTGGTGCCGGCGCGGGGCGAGACGATGGCCTGCTCGCCACGCATCAGGGCGTTGAAGAGCCGGCTCTTGCCCGCGTTGGGAGGGCCGGCGAGGACGACCCGGGGGTGACCGCCCGAGCGGTCGCGACTCCCCAATCGGCCGGCGAGGAGGTCGAGCGCCGCGGCGCCCTCGTCCAGTTCGTCGGCCAGTGCGGCGCGGCCGAGCGGGTCGACGTCCGCCTCGTCGACGAAGTCAAGGTTGGCTTCGAGGTGCGCGAGGAGGTCGAGCAGTCGGTCGCGCAGGGCCGTGATCGGAGTCGAGAGCCCCCCGGAGAGCTGTTCGAGCGCGGCGTCGAGTTGCCCCTGATTGCGGGCGTCGATCACACCGAGGACGGCCTCGGCCCGAGTTAGGTCGATCCGACCCGAAAGGAACGCACGGAGGGTGAACTCGCCCGGCTGGGCGTGCCGCGCGCCGCGGTCGAGGCAATGGGCGAGCAAATGCGCCAGCAGCGGCGGCGAGCCCGGCGCGTGGATCTCGGCAAGTTCCTGCCCGGTATACGTTCGAGGCCCCGGCCAGAGCGCGATGCTGGCCGGCAGCGGTGGTCGAAGCCCCGGCAGCCGATAGACCCCGGCGACGACCCGGGGCCTTCGCGTGGGCGGATCGGGCGCCTCGGGCTCGAATCCGACGAGCGCGATTCGCCAGGCGTCCGGCCCGGACAGGCGGACGAGCCCGCGCAGTCCGGCGCCCGGCGCGCTGGCCGTCGCGGCGATCGTGTCCTCGGGGTCGAACGCCGAAACCACGGCCGTCGCGCTCCTTCAAGAAGAAAAGAGGATTTCACCACGGAGGGCGGGACGAAACGCGGGGAGGAGAGGATGAGTCTTTCTCCTCTGTCCTGCAAGCCGTCGATATCCTCGTGTCCTGAGAAGATTTCAGGCGACGCGCTTCGCCATCCTCCTGCTTGGGATTCCTACTTTCCCCCTCACTCTATTCCTCCGTGTCCTCCGTGGTGAGTCGCCCGATCCGGATTTCACGCCGGGAACGGCGAGTGGCAGGGCTCATTTCCGGCCCGGCCGAGCCCGGGGCTTGCCTCGGTCGCGATCGCGACGGTCGGGCGCGCCGTTGGGGCGGTCCTTCTGCTTGGCGTTGGGGTCGCGGTCGTCGATCATCTTGCGGTAGGTCGGGTCCTTGCGGGCCTCGTCGAGGATCTTGGTCCAGAACTTGGCGAGGCCGGTGGAGGGCTTCGGCGGCGCGGGGGGGGGCGAATCGGGCTTCTCGCGGCCCTTGTCGTCTTCCTTGCCGTCCGCGGGATCGACGTCGTGGGTGATCTTGGGCAGGAGCAGTCGCTCGCCGATCGACCAGAGGCTGCTGGTGATGAAATACAGGCCCAGGCCGGCGGGGACCTTGTAGAACATCACGGCCATGAAGACCATCATGTACTTCATGGTCTTCTGCTGCATCTCGGCTTCCGGGGTCGTCGCCGGGGGGGCGAACAACTTGGTCTGCACCAGCATCACCGCCACCACGATGATCGGCAGCAGGTTGAACCACCAGCCGAGGAACGGGATCTCGGTCGGGAACTTGAACAGCATGTCCGGCGCGGCGAGGTTGCTGATCCAGAGGAACGGCTCGTGCCGCAGCGATACCGAAGAGTTGAGCGCCTGCCACAGACCGACGAAGATCGGCAACTGAATCAAGGCGGGCAAGCAGCCGCTGACCGGATTCACCCCGTGCTTCTTGTAAAGCGCGAAGGTTTCCTTGGTGAGTCGCTCCTTGTCTTCCTTGTATTTCTCCTGGATCTCCTTGAGGTACGGCTGAAGCTGCTGGCTCCGTTGGGCCATCAGGGCCTGTTTGCGGCCCAGCGGGAACATCATCATCTTGACCATCAGGGTCAGCAGGATGATGGCGATGCCGTAGTTGCCCTTGCTTCCTCCGAACAGCTTGCCGACGACCTCGGTGATTCGGTAGGTGAACGACAAGGTGGGGGTGATCAGGACCCGAGCGATCCAGGGGGCGGCGGGAATCCAGCTCTTGCGGTACGAGGCCAGTTCCTCCGCGCCGTAGGGGGCGAGCGCGTCGATCGTCTTGGCGCCCGTGAACACCTTGTAGTTGTGGACCAGAGGCAAGTTGGGCCCGATCTTGATCGGCTTCGAGGTGATTCTGACTCCGACGTCCGACTTGTAGACCGTGGCGTCTCGATGGAGAAGGACGCCCCTGGTCTCGCCGTCGATCCGGTCGTCATCGTTCTTGGGCGTGGGGACCGGCTCGACGAGGATGGCGAAGTACTGGTTTTCGATGCCGGTGTACCGCAGCGGGAGTTTCGTACTGGTGACCGAATCCGCGTCCTTGACGACGGCGTCGGCGCCGTAGGTCACGAGGTCGGACTCCCCCCCGTTGGTCCGGCTGAAGAAGACGTCGCGGAAGACGCTCGTGTACCACTCCCCCTCGATCGGAATCCCGTGCGGGCCGAGCAGGTTGTAAACGAACGCGCGGTCCTTGTCGGGGCTGTCGAAGCGCAGCTCCATCTCGAACCCGTCGGCCGCCTGCCAGAGTCGGAACGTCTTGGTGACGACGACCCCGTTGTCGGCCCTGGCCCGAAAGACGACCTCCTGCCCGGCGACGGCCGGCTTGCCAGCCTCGGCGGCGCGGTCCAGCGGTCGAACGACGCGGCCCGCGTCGTCGCGGACGACCTCCCAGAGTTGGGCGTCGAGCAGGTCCTCGACGGGGGGGGCGTCCGGGTCCGCGGCCTCGACCCGCTCACGGTCTTCCGGGCGCAAGGGGACGCCTCGATTGAGAGCGTCGGCGGGGCTGAGCGTGAGCGCCATCGACGGCGGCCAGGCCGGGTCGTGCGGCAGCCTCTTCGGCCGCTTGATCAGCTCGAGGGGCCGATGCGGGTTCTTCCTCGCCTCGAATTCGGCGTCGAACCGCGACGACAGGACCGATTCGACTCCCGCGCCGCGCTGGTCGAGTTGGACCTCGATCCGGTAGCCGTTCAGGGCCTTATCGGTCGCCGAGCCCATCACCAACTCGGTGAGAGGGATCACCTCCAGCTTGGGCTCGGCGACCTTGGGCTTGTCGGCCTCCCCCTCGTTCTCCTTGGGCTTGTCGGCGTCGGTCGCGTCGGCGGCCTTGAGCTTCGGGGCCTGGTTCTCGTCGCGGTCCTTTCTGGCCGCCTCATCGGCCGCTACGACCGGCGGCTTCTTGGGCGCGGGGGTTGGAGCCAGGCCAAGCGACTTGAGGAGGTAAGGAAACCCCAGCAGCCAGGCGAACATGATGACGACGAAAAGAACGAAGCGTCTCTCATTACTCATGGACCAGATCCCTGGAGCCGTTGGCGAGGCGAGTCGGATGCGGCGGGACCAGCCTGCTTCTGGACCGCGAGGGCGGGCCCGGTTCAATACAGCAAGGATGCCCCAAAACTCATGATTCGATTGTCGCCAGCGACCGCCCGGTTGGCAAGGCGCACTCCGAGCCGCGCCGACGCGCCGAATCAGCGATCGGCGACGTGAACGCTCCCGGATGGGAGACCGGAGGCACGCTGGATGCGTCAGCGAGTGAACGTCCGCGACCCATCGAGGCGAGAGGACGGGTCGATGGAATTCAGTCCAGGACGCTCCCAGGTCGTGTCATCTCCCGAACCGCGCCGCGCCGGCGGTCTACCGTCCCTGGCGGAGTCGATCGCCGAGAAAGGGCTCCAGTTCGGCGATTCCGTAAATCTTCTGGATGGTCTTCTCGAAGTCGTACGCCACCCGGCGATACGTAATTCGGGGGGAGCGGACGGCGCCGTTGGCGGCGGAATCGGCGGCGCCGTTGGCGGCCGACTGGCCGTCGTCGAGAATCACGTAACAGGCGCGAGGGTCGCCGTCGCGGGGCTGACCGACGGAGCCGACGTTGATCAGGAGCTTGCCCTCGCCCAGGGTATATTCGTTGTCGATCTCCTCGGGGGCGAAGAACTGGAAGCTCTCCGTGAAGACCCCCGGGACGTGGGTGTGCCCCTGGAAGCAGTAACGCTCG
>CALCIC010000504.1 GCA_937907405.1 uncultured Isosphaeraceae bacterium
AACCTTCCCACCCCCCAAATCCCCCCCTCCTTGGGACGATGCCATCGAAGCCAAACCGGGCGGCGATTCAAATACCTTGCGTTGCAAGAGTTTGGGTCAAGGAGACGGTTCGTTTGACGGGAGCAAACGAACCCAATCTCGGGGCCGGAAGGCGAGACGGGAGGACGGTCCGACGCGCCACGGCGGCGGGGCGGTCGGGCCGGTCCGGGTGGGGGAATCGGGCAAACGAAGCCAAACCGGGACCGACTCGAATCAGCGGCCCACGGCGACGACCTGTTCCTCGGCGGCGGCGTCGAGGTCCGGGACGATCCGCCCCAGAAGCTCGAATTCGAGCTTCTGGTTGAACGGCAGTTTGATCCCGAACGCCTTGAGCGGCAGCAGGAACTGCGCCCCCGGCAGCGGGAACGGCAACAGGCTGCTGGGTTTGATCTGCGCCAGTTGCGAGAGTTGGGGGAGCGAAAACGCCGTCTTGGCCGCCTTGTGGGAGACCTTCTTGATCGGGGCCTTGGGCTCCGGCTCCGGGATGGGTAGGTGAGGCAAGGGGGGCGGCACCGCCTCGGCGGCGGGCTTCGCGTTCCGCTTGCTCTGCGGGCTGGGGAGCGGCTCGTCGGTCTTCGAGTCGCCGGCCGGCGCGGCCTCCTTCTCCTCATCCGGGAGGGGCGGCAGGACCGAGGGGGTGCCGTCGGCGTGGACGCCCTGGGGCAGCGTGCGGCTGGGCAGGCCGGGAATCGCCGCGGCCGTGCGGGGGGCCGGGGAGGGGTCCAACGCCGGGCTCGTCGCGCGGGCCGGCTTGGAAGGCGACTCGGCCGGCATCGGCGGCGGCGGGGCGAGTGCGTCGGAGTCGGAAACCTCGCCTTCGTCCTCGTCGGTTTCGGCGGTGATCACCGCGAGGTGCTCGCGGACGACCGCCCTTCCCTCGGCGTCCGCCACCGTGTGCGGGCCGAAGCCGATCACCAGGACGCCGCCGTCGGGGATCAGCCACTCGCCGGCGGCAGACGCAAAGCCGATCTCGGGAAGCTGGATCTCCGCCCCGGCCGTCGCATCGGTATAACCCGCGCGGGCCGTATGGAAGTCGGACTTCGCTTGACCCTTGCTGGGGAGCCATTCCGACTGGCTGATTTCGCAGTCCTGGTCCCGATCGGCGACGGTCGCCGAGAACGGGCACTCGCCGGCGCACTCGGCTTCCTGGCCGTCGACGTCGGCTATCGTCTCGGAGCAGCATCCGGCGTCCATCGAGGCGGTCACCGCCACCGAGGTGCCGCTCAGCGGCCTCGTGGCGTTGTAGGCCTGCCTGGGGCCGGGGACGGGGATCGTATGGACGGAGCGGATGTCGGTGTCGTCGATGACGAGCTTGACCAGGACCCCCTGGTCGAGCTTGCGTCCGACGACCGTGGCGGCGATGCCCTCGCGGACGTTCTCGGTAGTCTGCTTGAGGGTCCTGTCCTTGCCCTTCCACGAGACCTTGGTGACGAACGCCTGCTCCTTGCGGGTGGTCAGGTGGGTCGGCGACAGGGCCGGGCCGTGAACGCTGGACTCGGCGGCGACGGCGCCCCGGGCGTCGTTGGGCATCGACTCGATGAAGTCGCCGGGGGCGGTCCAGACGCTGACGGCGCCGTGATGGGCCACGGGCGTGAGCCCGGTCTCACCCGGGGCGCGCCATGAGAGCCCCAGGGCCTCCACCATCTGGAACTGGTAGGTGATTTCCGGCTTTGCGGCGTTCGGGGCGGCGGGCCCCGAGGCGGCCAGTACCAGAGCCAGGCATCCTAGCGTGTTGCCCATGCGACGACCTCCGTTTCGTCTGATCAATCCCGGAACCGCGTATCGACCTGTCCTGGGTCGGTTTCGGCCGGGATCTTACGACCCTCGGCCGATCCGGTCAACCGCGGCTGTCGGCTATTCGAGAGCCGAACTTGAGGATTCCTCGCCCTCCCTTAATACCCGCTTTCGTGGCGGACTCTCACAGCTTGAAGTCGGATCGCAGGTCGTCGGGCCGGTCGGCCTCGATCTCGAACCGATTCCGGGTCAAGCCGGCGAGGGCGACGATCGCGAAGCAATGGAACATCAGGCAGACGCAGACCACGGCCGTCCAGTCGAACGAGTGTGCAGTTCGAAAATAGTAGTTGACGTCCTCGTAGGTGCCGGTCGCGAAGGTGACGATGAACGGGGTTGCGCCGGCCAGATAGACCGCCGTGTCCGCGTACTGGAGAAAGGGGGCGCAGACGAACAGATAGCCCCCCTTGACGACCAGCAGGGCTCCGATCGTCAAGGCGATCGCCCGCGCCGAACTGGTCGACCGCAGTGAGACGTAGCAGCCCAGGCAGGCCACGAACACCACGTCCATCGCCGTCAGGGCGACGATCAAGAGGAAGGCCAAGGGATGAACCGCCCCGCAGACCAGGCCGAAGATCCAGGCGGCGAGCAGCAGGCCGAGCACGAACCGGACCCGCCAGATCGCCCCGAGGAACTTGCCGACGACGATCTCGGTTCCCTCAAGCGGCGTTGCGAGCAGGCTGATCCAGGTGTCCTTCTCGCGCTCGATGGTGTAGCTCGTCGCCGCTCCCCCCGCGAGCATGAACAGCATCAGGGCGTAGACGACCGCCGTCAGTCCACGAATCCAGCCGTTGAGGTAGTACCGGGCGCTGCGCCATCCGCGCCCTGCATTTTGGCTCGTGTAGCCGAAATCCCAGACTTCTTCCAGCGCCGGCGCGCCCAGGATCGCGGCGAAGTAGCCCAGGGCGCCGATCGAGACGACGAGCAAGGTTCCCCCGATGATCGCGGTCGCGAGGTTCCTCATGACGATCGCGCCGGAGCATTCCTTCCAGACCATCGGTTGGTTGCCGCACGGCTTGCGGCCCCGAAGCAGGAGGGCGCCGCGCGATCGTCCTCCGATCGGCCCCCGGAACAGAAGCCGCGCGCCGCGCTCGCTCGGTCTGAGCCGGAGCGTCGCCCAGAGCAGAAGAAGCGTTCCATAAACGAGTTGAAGGCCGATCATCCACAGGGCCGGCTCGAGGTAGCCGGCGGGGCCGGCGAAGCTGCTGACCTCGATCAGTCCGGTGGGGCTCGAGTCGGTGAACCAGGCGAGGACCGGGGCGAGTATCTGGAATGTGGTGTTGTACGGCGCGGGGGAATGTCTCAGGATCATGGCGAGGACCGGCCAGCCCAGCCAGCACAGCACCCAGAAATACGCGCGGAGGATCGCCTCGCGGGGCTTCGCCGTGAACGTCGATACGGCGATCGAGACGCCGGCGAGAAAAAAGATCGTCGAGAACGTGGCCGCGTACGTGAGCGCCAGCTCTCTTGGATCGATGCCGCCGAACAGCAGCGAGATACTGACGATCGGGAAGCAGCTCGCCACGATCACCGCGATGTAGAGCAGCCGCGCGGCGACCTTGCCCAGGACGATCTCCGCCGCGTTCAAGGGGCTGGCCAGCAGGTAATCCAGCACCCGGCGCTGGCGATCCTCGGCGATCGCCCCGGCCAGAAGCGCGGGGGTGAGAAAGAGGACGGCGATCGATTGCAGCCAGAACACCGTGCCGAAGAGCCGCTGTCCCAGCATCGCCGTCTCCGAGACCGTCAACTCGACCGCGTCAGGAGACGAAAACATCCAGCGAAGCGAAGCGTAGGTCTGGACGACGAAATAGAGCAGCAGGAGCCCGAACACGAACCGCACCGCGTAGAACCGCCGCTGCCGAGACAGCTTCCTCAGTTCGCTGTAGAAGACCGGACCAGGAAACATGGCGCGGTTCGTCCGAATTTGAGAAGGGGACGGGAACCGAGGCGTCCCATCCCCTCGTTCGACGCCCCGACAAGTGTAGACTACCGCCCTCGGCGGCGTCGCACAATAACACGCATACAACCGGGCGGACCACGAACCGAGGCGACCGCTGGTCTTTACCGGGCGTAAAACCGACAATCGATCAGCGACCTATTCGTTTAGAAGTACCAAATCGCGACGAGGAATCATGCCGGCTCATACGCTCGATCGACGGGAAAATCTGGATCGGCTTCGCGCCGGCGAGACCTGGGACGTGGTCGTGATCGGCGGCGGCGCCACCGGGCTGGGGACGGCCGTGGACGCCGCGACGCGCGGCTATCGGACGTTGCTCCTCGAATCCCTCGACTTCGCGCACGGGACGTCCAGCCGGAGCACGAAGCTCGTTCACGGCGGCGTCCGCTATCTGGCCCAGGGGAACCTTCACCTCGTCCGCGAGGCCCTGCACGAGCGCGGGCTGCTGGTCCGCAACGCCCCGCACCTGGTCCATTCCCGCGAATTCATGGTCCCGGCTTATCGTTACTGGCGGCTGCCGTTCTACGGGATCGGCCTCTGGCTGTACGACCGGCTCGCGGGGCGGCTGGGGCTGGGCCGCTCGCGATGGGCGTCTCGGGCGACCGTCGTCGACCGCGTGCCGACGATCCGCCGCGACGGCCTCCGGGGGGGGATTCTCTACGTCGACGGCCAGTTCGACGACGCGCGGCTGGCGATCACGCTGGCCTTGACGGCCGTCGAGCAGGGCGCCTCCGCGCTCAATCACTTCCCGGTCGTCGGCCTGCTCAAAGAGGGCGGGAAGCTGACCGGGGTCCGGGCGCGCGACGACGAGACGGGCGAGGAATACGACGTCCGCGCCCGATCCGTGGTCAACGCCACGGGGGTCTACGCCGACGCGATCCGTCACCTCGACAAGCCCGACGCGCCGTCGATCCTGGCGCCCAGCCAGGGGGCGCACATCGTCCTCGATCGGTCGTTCCTGCCGGGGACGACGGCCGTGATGGTGCCCAAGACCGACGACGGCCGGGTCCTGTTCGCAATCCCCTGGCACGACCGCGTGCTCGTCGGCACGACCGACGTCCCCCTTTCCCACGCCCCGGCCGAACCCCGGCCGCTCAAGGAGGAGATCGACTTCCTGATCGAACATACGGGGCGATACCTGGAGAAGGCCCCGACGCTCAAGGACGTCAAGAGCCAGTTCGCCGGCCTCCGCCCGCTGATCGACGCCGGAGTCGGCAAGGGCGAGTCGACCGCGAAGCTGTCTCGCGAGCACGCCGTGATCGTCGCCGAGTCGGGGCTGATCACCGTGGCGGGAGGCAAATGGACCACCTACCGCGTGATGGCCAGGGACACGGTCGACCAGGCCTCCCGGGTCGCCGGCCTGGCGCCGGTCCCCTGTGGCACGGCTGAGCTGAAACTGCGCGGATGGTCCGCCGCGAACTCGTCCAACGACGGCTGTCTGGCCGTCTACGGCGCCGAAGATCGGAAGAGCGTCG
>CALCIC010000505.1 GCA_937907405.1 uncultured Isosphaeraceae bacterium
GGATGCGTGCTTCACCTTCCGGGCCAGCTCGCTTGCTATTTCATCTTCCCGTTGACGGCGGGGGGCCTGTCGCCGATGGGCTATGTTCAGAGGCTTGAGAACGTTTTGCTCCAGGTGCTTGAGGAGTTCGACCTCCGAGGCGTGGTCCGACCGGACCCGCACGGGATTTTCCTGGGGGAGTCGCGGGTGGCTTCCATCGGGGTAGCCATCAACCGCGGGATCGCCTACCATGGATTTACGCTCAACGTCGGCCCCTATCTCGACCTGTTCGACGTCTTGACCGAGCCGGGCCTTGCCGGTTCGTTCCTGCGTCAAACGTCGATGGAATCGCGCCGGCAGCGCCCGACCCTGACGTCCAAGGTGCGAGAGGCGTTGGTCCGCCGGACGGAGGCCGTCTTCGAGCTGGATCACCGCCATCTCTACACGCGCCACCCGCAGCTTCGCCGGAAGGTCCTGTCTCATGTTTACGCTCCCAGTCCTGGATGAACGGCCGGTCGACCCGCCGTCGTCCGGCGCGGCTTCGGAATCGACGATCGCGGCCGGCGCCAAACCGCGCCGGCTCCCTGAATGGCTGAAGCGGCCGATTCCTTCGGGGGGGGGCACCTACTTCACCAAGAACCTGATCGGCGAGTTGGGCCTTGAGACGATCTGCGAGTCGGGCAAGTGCCCGAACCGCTCCGAGTGCTGGACCCGGCGCACCGCCACGTTCATGATCCTCGGCGAGACCTGCACGCGTCCCTGCGGCTTCTGCGCGGTCAAGCGGGGGCGTCCCGAACCGATCGCCGACGACGAGCCCGATCGCGTGGCCGAGGCCTCGGCCCGGCTCGGCCTTCGGCACGTCGTGATCACGTCGGTCACGCGCGACGACCTCCCCGACGGCGGCGCCGACCACTTCCGCCGCTGCGTCCTGGCCGTCCGGGAACGCACCGGGGCCACCGTTGAAGTGCTCACGCCTGATTTCGACGGCCGCCCCGAACTGATCGCGATCGTTCTCGAAGCCCGCCCCGAGGTCTTCAATCACAACATGGAAACGGTCGCCAGGCTCCAGCAGCACGTCCGCCGCAAGAGTCAGTACGAGGTCAGCCTGGCGGTCCTGGAACAGGCCAAGCGGCTCAGTCCCCAAACCCGCACCAAGAGCGGCCTGATGCTCGGTCTGGGCGAAACGACCGGCGAGGTGCTCGACGCCCTGGCCGACCTCCGGGCGATCGACTGCGATTTCCTGACGCTGGGCCAGTATCTCCAGCCGTCCCCCCGCCATCTCGCCCCCGAACGCTACCTCCCCCCCGAGGAATTCGACGAACTGGGCCGGCTGGCTCGGTCGATGGGATTCGTCGAGGTGGCCAGCGGCCCGTTCGTGCGATCGAGCTACCACGCCGACGAGATGGCCCGCGCCTGACCGCCCCTCTTCCGTCGCGACGGCTTCGCGCGAACCCGTCGCGGTCCTCGTTCGACTAATCCCTGACTTGACTTGACTTGATTCGACTTGTGCGATGAGACCCTTCCCCTCCTGACGATCTTCCGAGGTAGATCGGGCATGCCAGAAACATTGTTTCAGAAAGTTTGGAACCGCCACGTCCTGTCCACGACCGACGAGGCGACGCTCCTTTACATCGACCGGCATCTGGTACACGAAGTCACCAGCCCCCAGGCGTTCGACGGTCTCAGGCTGGCGGGCCGGAAGGTCCGCCGCAAGGATCTGACGTTCGCCACGATCGATCACAACGTCCCCACCGACGACCAGCTCGACATCCGCGACGCGCTCTCGCGCCGGCAGATCGAGACCCTGCGCGCCAACTGCCTTGAGTTCGGCGTCACGCTCTACGACATCCAGAGCGGTCACCAGGGGATCGTCCACGTCATCGGCCCCGAGCTGGGCCTGACGCTCCCGGGGACGACGATCGTCTGCGGCGACAGCCACACCAGCACCCACGGCGCGTTCGGCGCCCTGGCCTTCGGCATCGGCACCAGCGAGGTCGAGCACGTCATGGCCACCCAGACCCTCTGGCAAGGCCGACGGCCCCGGTCGCTGGGAGTCGAGGTCACCGGGACCTTGCCCGACGGGCTTGAGCCCAAGGACGTCATCCTCGCGGTGATCCGGGCGATCGGCACCGGGGGCGGGACCGGCTCGGTCATCGAATACTACGGGCCGGCGATCCGGGCGCTTTCGATGGAAGGCCGGATGACCGTCTGCAACATGTCGATCGAGGCCGGAGCGCGCGCCGGCTTGATCGCCGCCGACGACGTCACGTTCGAGTACCTGGCGCGGAAGGACCGACCGTTCGCCCCCAAGGGCAAGGCGTTCGACGACGCGGTCGCCGACTGGAAGGCGCTGGCGACCGATCCCGACGCCGTCCACGACGCGCACGTTACGATCGACGCCTCGAAGCTCGTCCCCCAGGTGACCTGGGGGACCAACCCGGCGATGACCGTCGATGCGGACGGCCGCGTCCCAACGCTCGGGGAGCTCCCCCCGGCGCTCCGCGACGAGGCCGCCCGGGCGTTCGAGTACATGGGACTGACCCCCGGCACGCCGATCGCCGAGATCCCGATCGACGTCGTCTTCATCGGCTCATGCACGAACGGACGGATCGAAGACCTGCGCGCCGCGGCCCACGTCTTCAAGGGGCGTCACGTCGCCCCCGGAGTTCGCGCCCTGGTCGTGCCGGGCAGTGAGCAGGTCCGAAGTCAGGCTCACGCCGAAGGGCTCGATCAGGTCTTCATCGACGCCGGCGCCGAGTGGCGGCAGGCGGGGTGCAGCATGTGCCTGGCGATGAACCCCGACCGCCTTCAGCCCGGACAGCGCGCCGCAAGCACCAGCAATCGCAACTTCGAGGGCCGTCAGGGCCCCGGCGGCCGGACCCACCTCCTGAGCCCGTCGATGGCCGCCGCCGCCGCCGTCACCGGCCGATTCACCGACGTCCGCAAGCTCCTGGCCCGCTGAAGGCGGCCCGCGCCGAAACACACTCGCATTGATCCAATTGTTCGATCGAATGAAGGTTGACGACACCGACATGAAACCGTTCATCGTCCATCGCGGCAAGATCGCGGTCCTCGACTGGGCCGACGTCAACACCGACCTCATCATCCCGGCCCGCTACCTCAAGCGGATCGAGCGGATCGGCTACGGCCCCCTGCTCTTCGCCGACAAGAAATACGTCCCCGGCGGTTCGCCGGCGATCGACGCCCCGGAATCGCACGGCGCGCTGAATGCGGAGTTCCCGCTCAATCGCGCCGAATTCCAGGGGGCCACGGTCCTCCTGGTCGGCAAGAACTTCGGCTGCGGTTCAAGTCGCGAACACGCCGTCTGGGCCATCGCCCAGGCCGGCTACCGCGTGGTGATCGCGCCCGGCAAGAACGAGGGCTTCGCCGACATCTTCGAGGGCAACGCGCTGAACAACGGGCTCCTCGTCATCGAGGTCCCCGAGGCCGACTGGAAGCGGCTCGCCGACGCCGGCCAGGTGGGAGGCGTCGAGGCCACGGTCGACCTCAAGACCCAGACCATCGTCGTTCACGACGGCCGCGTTCCCGAGCCGAAAGTCGCCTTCGAGATCCCCGATGTTCAGCGCAAGCGGCTGCTCCAGGGGCTCGACACGATCTCCGAGACGCTCCAGTACGAATCCGACATCGCTCGATACGAGCAAGCCGCCCCCAGTTGGCTCAACGCCGCCTCGGCCTGAACGCGAACGGGTTTGGGCATGGATGACGACCAGCCCGAAGCGCACGCGAGTGCATGTTCCCAACGTACCGCGAACCGCTCGGCACGGGGAATTCACGCGCTCGCGCTTCGGGCTGGCGTTCCTTCCCTCCCGCCGCGACTCCCTCCCCTTTTCATGGAATGTTGACTTTGATCTGCAAGTAACTTATGATTGCCTCCGTTCCGACCCTTCCCTTGGAGCAGAGCAGGCCATGAGTAGCGCGACGGCATCGTTTTCGGTGGAAGAACTGGCGGACGTCAACGCGACGCTCGCCGAGGCGACGCCGGAAGAGATCCTGCGGTGGGGAGTTGAGCGATTCGGCGATCGGCTGACGATGGCCACGGCGTTTGGTCCCGAGGGATGCATCCTGATCCATCAGTTGGCGCAGGTGGGCCCCAAGGTTCGGATCTTCAATCTCGACACGGGCTACCAGTTCCCGGAAACGCTGGAGTTGCGCGACCGGATCGCGGAGCGATATGGGATCGAGGTTGAGATGGTTCGGGCCGAGAAGTCGACGGCCGAATACGAGAGGGAGCACGGCGGCCCGTTGTACGGCACGAATCCCGACCAGTGCTGCTACGATCGCAAGATCGTCCCGTTGCGACGGGCGCTGGTGGGCTATGAATCCTGGATCACGTCGATCCGCGCCGATCAATCGGCGGATCGGGCGTATTCGAAGGTGATCGGCTGGGACAAGAAGTTCAGCCTGGTGAAGATCAATCCGCTCTTGAAGTGGACGCGTCGCGACGTCTGGGCCTTCATCGTCGCCAACGACATCCCGTACAACCCGCTGCACGACCGGGGATACCCCTCGATCGGCTGCTTCCCCTGCACCAAGGCGGTGACGGGGGAAGTTCAGGACGAGCGGGCCGGACGATGGGCGGGACAGGCGAAGACCGAGTGCGGCCTCCATTCGCTCGACAGCAGCCAGCTTTAAGTCGGTCGGTCGGTCGGTCGTCAAGCGCGGTCAGCGCGGATCGAGGTTTTGGATTTGATGAAGGTTTCCGCGAAGGCCGAATACGCTTGTCTGGCCGTGCTCGCCCTGGCCCAGCACGGCCAGGACGCCGCGCCGCTCCGAATTCGGGAGATCTCCGAGTTGCACGGAATCCCCGAGCGCTACCTGGTGCAGATCCTCTTGCAGTTGAAGGGGGCTGGGCTGGTCGCCAGCACCCGAGGGGCCGCCGGCGGCTACCGTCTGGCCCGACCGTCGGAGTCGATCTCGGTCGGCGAGGTCCTTTCCGCGATCGACGGCCCGAACCTCGCCGCTCGCGACTCCGCCAAGGCCGACCACGTCGCCTCGCAGATTCTGGGTCGGCTCTGGGACCAGGTGCGCGAGGCCGAGCGAAACGTTCTCGATCAGACGACGATCGCCGCGCTCGTCGCGCAGACGTCACCGCATGAATGGACGATTTGATTTGATTTCAACCACGTTCCCGAGAGGAGAATCGAGATTACCGCGTCATCGACCCAAGCGACCCTGAACACCCCTTACGGTGGAACCCTCGTCGACCTGGTCGTCAGCCCGAAGCGGGCCGACGAGATGAAGGCCGCCGCCAAGGATTACGCCAGCCAGACCCTCGACGAGCGCGCGATCTGCGACCTCGAATTACTGAGCGTGGGGGGCTTTTCGCCCCTGAAGAGCTTCATGGGCAAGGCCGACTACGACCGCGTCGTCCGTGAGCAGCGGCTCGCCGACGGCACCCTCTGGCCGCTGCCGATCGTCCTGCCGGTCACCCCCGGCGAGGGGGTCGCCGTGGGCAAGGTCCTGGCCCTCCGCGACGTCTACGGCAACTTGCTCGCCTTCCTGCACATCGAAGAGATCTACGAGCCCGACAAGAAGGCCGAGGCCGAGCACGCCTACGGCACGCTCGACAAGAAGCATCCGTCGGTCGCCTACCTCGACCGCATCCCCAACCACTACGCGACCGGCCGGCTCGAAGTCGTCCGCACCCCCCCCCACTACGACTTCGTCGAGCTTCGGCGGACTCCTCGCGAGCTTCGCGAGCACTTCGAGTCGCTGGGATGGTCGAAGATCGTCGCCTTCCAGACTCGCAACCCGCTCCACCGCGCCCATGAAGAACTGACCAAGCGCGCGGCCGAGCAGATCGGCGGCGGCCTGCTGATCCATCCGGTCGTCGGCGTGACCAAGCCCGGCGACGTCGACCACTTCACGCGCGTCCGCTGTTATCGCGCGCTGGTGGACAACTATTACGACCAGAAGTCGGTCGTCCTCAGCCTGCTGCCTTTGGCCATGCGGATGGCCGGCCCCCGCGAGGTCCTCCTGCACGCGATCATCCGGCGGAACTACGGCTGCACCGACTTCATCGTCGGCCGCGACCACGCCGGCCCGGGCAACGACTCGACCGGCAAGCCGTTCTACGGCCCTTACGCCGCGCAAGAAGCGATGGCGAAGTACAAGGACGAGATCGGCATGGGGATGGTCGACTTCAAGATGATGGTCTTCCTCCCCGACGAGGACCGCTATTCGCCGGTCGACGAGGTCCCCCAGGGCGTCAAGACCGCCAACATCTCAGGCACCCAGGTCCGCGACGACTACCTCGCCAAGGGGCTTCAACTCCCCGAGTGGTTCAGCCGCCCGGCCGTCGCCGAAATCCTCAACGAGACCAACCCCCCGACCTTCCGCCAGGGCCTGACCGTCTGGTTCACCGGCCTCTCCGGCTCGGGCAAGAGCACCGTCGCCCAGGCGCTCATCGAGCGGCTGGCCGAGTACGGCCGCAACAGCTCGTTCCTCGACGGCGACGAGATCCGCACCCACCTCTCCAAGGGCCTGGGATTCAGCAAGGAAGACCGCGACACCAACATCCGCCGCGTCGGCTACGTCGCCGGCCTGGTCGCCCAGCACGGCGGAACCACGCTTTGCTCGGTGATCAGCCCGTACAAGGCCATCCGCGACGAGGCCCGCAAGCAGTCCAAGGGGAACTTCGTCGAGGTCTACTGCTCGACCCCCATCGAGGTCTGCGAACAACGCGACGTCAAGGGGATGTACGCCAAGGCCCGCGCCGCCGTCGCCAGCGGCAAGCCCATGGGCTTCACCGGCGTCGACGACCCCTACGAGGCGCCCGAAAACGCCGAGGTCGTCCTCGACACCGGCAAGCTCGGGGTCGACGAATGCGTCGACAAGATCATCGAGAAACTGCTGGCCCTCGGCTACATCCTGCCCCACGGCCACATCTCGGCCTAATCGGCCGGCCCGACCGTCGGGCGAGACGCAACCAACCTGACCAGCGGCCCGCCGTGAGCACCGGCTCTCGGCGGGCCGTTCCGCGCGCGGTCGTCACCAAGCCGGAATTGATCGAAAACCGAGAACCGGTATAGTCTACCCGTCGCCGACTCCTTGTGGCCGTATCGGCCGTTCGTTTACAGGAACCGATCATGACGGATCGTGAATCGCTCCGGTCGACGCTCGTCGGCCTCCTAGAAGACGAGATGGGGCAGTCCTACGACTTCACAGACGACGCCGTCGACCTCCGCGCCGGCCTCGGCCTCGACTCGGTCGACGTCGTCGGCCTCGTCATGCGCGTCGAACGCCGGTTCCGCATCCGCCTGGCCATGGAAGAACTCCTCGAAGTCAGATCCGTCGGCGACTTGCTCGACCTGGTCCACTCGAAGGCCGCCGATCCCGCCCCGGTCTGATTCGCAGATCAGGCCCCGAGAATCCGCAGATTGACCCCCGCATTGACTCGCGCCGCGTCGTCGGGACGAACGTCCAGCCGGGGATGCTCGGTGAGATGTAGGAACCTGCGAAGCACTCCCCGGACGTCGACCGGCGACCAGTCGCCCGTCGAATCCAGGCCGGCGACTCGACCCTCGGCGGCGGTGATGAAGCCGTTCATCACGCGTTCCAGATCGTCGACGCCGAGGAAGCCCGAGTCCCAGTTGACGACCGCCTCGCTCGCCCGCAGCGCGTCCTTGTCGATCGAGACGTACAGCGGCCGCGCGGACAATTCGCGGCGGTGGGGCTCGATAAGTCGGGCGAGCCGGTCGGGATCGATGGGGGCTTGCGAGTCGGCCCGGAGCGGTTCCGTGCGAATCTGGTTCCAGCCTCCTCCCCGGAACCGCCGAATCGCCGGGATGACGCGGAGCTTGCCGCTCTTCAGCCACGGCCAGGGGGCGAGCGGTCGATAGGCGTTGTCGAAATCGAGGTCGCCGCCGACGTGGAAGATCGTCCGCACGTTTGGCGACCGCCCGGCGTGATACAACCACGTCCCGCAGTGCAGGACCGGCGCGCCGCGCATCCAGTCGGGGTGTTTGTCGATCACCAGCAGGTTGACCGGCTCGGCCATTCTTCGCGTGAGGGCCAGGCTGACGTGGTGGAAATCGCCCGACCCGTAAAGCGTGACGCCAGGGCTCGCGTCGAGCCGGCTTCCGAGCGTCTCGGCGAGTTCGGCCTCGAACTTCGCGAACGACCGAAAGCCGCAGGCCATCCGGATGCGAGGCCCCCACGCGCGCAGA
>CALCIC010000506.1 GCA_937907405.1 uncultured Isosphaeraceae bacterium
GCTCGGTCGCCTTGATTCCGTCGAGGTACTCGGCGGCCGGGCGGGGCGTCCAGCTAAGGAAGTCGGCTCCCCGGCCCTGGCGGTCGCGAGCGACCTCGTAGCCGGCGAGGATCAAACAGGCGGCGGCGTTGCGAGGGTTGACCACCCGCGCCATGTTCCGCCAGGCGTTGACCGCGTCGCTGGCGTGGACGCCGACGGAATCGCCGTGGACGCTCCCCGGCGGCTTGCCCGGCGCAGCCCAGCGTTCGGGACGTCCCGCATCCCGGAGAACGAGTTGATTGGCCGCCAGCGAGATCGCCTCGCCGATCTCGTCGGGCGCGATCCCATCCGCCAGAGCCGCGGCGACGGCGTCGGCGGCCGAGGCGGGGGACGACTCGAAGACCGTCTTGCACATCGATGCGACCCATTCGTCGCCGGGCCGCTTGGTCCCGGGCGAAGTCCGCGGCAGCTTGTGCTCGTCGAACAGGCGAGGCAGGAGGGCGCGGGGCTCGTCCTCCCCGACCGGAGGGCGGCCGTTCCGCTCGCTCTTGACGCAGTAGCGGACCGACTGGCGGAGCATCGTGTGGGCCTGATCAGGGCCGACGACGTCGAGCAGCTCCCAGGCGCGGTAGGGGAGGACGACCCGATGGACCTCGGTCTCGTCCTCGACGGCGACGAGCAGGCTGTTGAACGCCTCGTCGGGCGCGCCGCCGGCGATCGCGGCGAACGTGCGCTCGGCCTCGCCGACGTCCTTGCCGCGGACCGCGTCGCGGAGCGCCTCGCCCGAGTTCTGCGAGGCGGAGAGCGCGGCCGGCTTGACCGTCTTGAGCACCTCGGAAGCCGCGCCGCCGTGCTCGTGGATCCGGTTGGTGTTGCGGTAGAGGACCTTCAGCACGGGGAGCGCGCGGCGGTCCTCGGGCAGCTCCTTCGACATGTGGAAGGCGGGGGCGAGGGCCATCAGCGTGTGGAAGCCGACGTAGTCCTCGCCGCCGAACGTCCGGGCGTTGGCCAGCGCGGCGGCGGCCACGAGCTGCTTCAGCTCGGTCCCCGATTGGAGCTTGCCGACCAGCGCCGGGACGAGGTCCGCGACGGCGGTCTCCTGCATCAGGCTCACCAGCGGCTCAAGACCGCCGAAGACGAGGCGCTCGCCCCGCTCGTCGTCGCCGGCCCGGGCGGGCGCGAGGCCCATGTCGATCGCCGTGCCGACGCCGACGCTCGCGACCAGCATCCCTCGTCCCACGTTCCCCAGAAACTCCCGACGCGTGCGCTGTACGCTCATCATCGTGGTCCTTTCAGGTGAAGCTCGCGAAAGGCGAGAGCGCCCTTCGTCGACTTGCAAGTCTATCACGATCTTGCGCGCGGCGAGAGCCCCGATTTCACTTCTTGCGCGGGCATGCGGATTCGGGCCAGGAGTGGCGCCGAGTAGGCGGCGCGGCGGTCGACGTGGGATAATGTCCCACGCGGTCGACTGATCAGATCCGAGGAGGCGTGTTCATGGCCTGGCTCCAGCGGGGAACCCTCGTCCGTCCTTCGACCGCCGTCGCCGCGACCGCCCTGGTCGCCGCGATCGCGGCGGTCGCCGCCTGGGGATTCCTCGGCGGCGGCGCGAGCCGGCGCTTGCTCGCGCCGCTCATCGCGTTCCACAAGGCGCGATACGAGATCAACCGCGATCGGTGGCAGCGCGATCTCGATCGGGCGAAGGAGCGGATGGACGGCGTCGACAGGGCGTTTTACAACGTGAAGCGGAGCGCGGGCGACGCGTTGAGCCTTCCCTTGAGTTCCAGCCCCTTCTGGAAGGACGCCTGGGAACGGGTGCGAGCCGAGGCTCGAGGGGTCGTCGGGGAGATCAACCTGGTCGGGGAGCCGCTTCGTGACGCATCAATGCACGAAATGATGACGATCTATCATTTGCACATGAGGTTCTACTACGAGGAACTTCTCAAGGACGGCGCGGTCCGGCTGCCGACGCTCCCCAGGTCGTTGGAGCTCGATCGGAAGATGATCCAGTTGGCCCTGCTGCATAGATATGGAGAGGGCCTGCCGTACGACGACAGGGACGACGAGCGGTATCTCCAGTGGTATTACGAGTCGGAACCTCCCCCACACCTCGCCCACCCGCCCCGCCGCCCCATTGGAACGATCGAGCATTGAGCTCCCGAGATTCGGTCCAGCGCTCCGTAACGCCTCGCGCGGCGATCGTCAGTTCTCTACGGCGTCGAGGTCGGGGCCTCGGGTGGCGCGGCGGGTCGCCGTGATCGATTCGAGCAGGTCTCCTGGCGACGCGTCGGCTCATCCTTCCCACTTCCCCACCATCGACGACTTGGCTCCGAATTTCCCCGGCTGCTCGGCGAGGACGCGCCGGCCGATCCGGTCGAGAGTCGTCAGGATGATGATGGGACCGACCCCCGCGCTGACCAGGAAGCCTAGAAAGGCGATAAACGCGAGGGGGGAGAGTGCCTGACCTTTGCCGGCTCCCGTTGAACCGGCCACCATCACAAGGGTCCAGGGTACGAGCACGCACAACGTGAAGACTACGATCAGCGAAGCCAGCATCAGCGTTCTGGCCTGATTCACGCCCTCGCCGATCCAGACGCGCATCCCCGATCGGATCGCCCTGAACAGCCCGGCGGCGGTGAAGGCCGTCGAAGTCAGGAACCCGAGTGGAAAGAGAAGAAAGGCGAAGAAGCACCCGGGCGGCGGGTCCTGCTCCTTCAGCAAGACGATGCTCGTCGTCGCGAGGACGGCGAAGGCGGTGAACGCGGCGACGCTCAACTTCCACGCCCCCCACGAGTACGTGAACAGAGCGCAAATCGTGCCGCCCGCCTTGTCGGGGATCGATCGGGCCAGTCGCCGGCCGTCGCGGAAGTCCTTGATGGAAATCGACAGACATGCGATGGCGACGGAGACCGGCTGAGAGATGAACCAGGTCAGGACGACGAGGAGCGACGTCGCCGACGCGTTGAACAGGCGCCTGGACCTCGTCGCGGTCGATCGGACCGGGAAAAGCTCCCAGACCAGATCCCCAGCCAGCCGGTCGTCGGCGTCGCTCATCGTGACGGTCCCGATCGGGAGCAGGACCGACCGCCCCGAGCCTCGGTCGCTGCACCGACCTGTTGTAGCATATCCTCGAGGATGTGGGCGCGCCGACGCGCGGCGGCCGTCAATAATCTTCGGCGTCGAGGTCGGGGCCTCGGGTGGCGCGGCGGGTGGTCTTGCGGGCTCTGGGGGCTGGGGCCGGGTCGTCGGCGGGTTCCTCTTCGTCGTAGTATGAGTCGTCCGAGGGGCGGGCGGCGGTGACGTCGGTGTTGCGGGCGCGGCTGCTCTTGGCGCGGCCGGCGGTCTCGACGTCGAGGAAGACGAGGACCTCGGTGCCGCTCGGCGCGCCCAGCGGGGTGCCGAACCATCCCCCCTTCTTGTCGATGATGCCGGGGTGGATGCCGCCGCTGATCAGCAGGGTCTGGCCCAACGGCCAGTTCTTGACCGTCTGGTCCAGGTGCGTCTGGTACGATACCGGCACGTCGATCGACATCTCGCTGGGGCCGATCTCGCGCGGGGCGATGATCTTGGTCCGCTGGAACGACTGCACCGAGTTGACGGTCAGGTCGAGCGCTCCGTCGACCGCGTCCCCCTCGAAGGCGAGGAGCGGGCTGAGCCGCAGGACGATGCTCTCCTCCAGCTTGTCGGCCTTGGGCTGGAAGCCGGTGCCGGCGGCGCTCTCGCGCTGGATGCCGCCGGAGAAGGTCCGGGGCTCGGCCGTCTTGATCGTCAACGTCTGGCCGTTGACCATGTCGACCCGCTGGTCCGCGAGCTTGCGGAATCCCTGCTGGATCTGCATCTGCGAGAGGATCAGCGCGGCGTCCTCCACCCGCATCATCCAGATCTGCTGGCCCTGCGGGCCGCTGCCGACCGACTGCAACCGCGAGAAGACGGTATGTCGCCAGCGGGTGTCGACGGCCGCGATGAACTGGACGTGGACCGAAAGCACGTCGTCGGTCGCGCCGGTGAACCGCTCCACGACCTCGTCGACTTGCCTGAGGATCTCGGGACTGTTGTAGGCCCGCAACTCGGTCTTGCTGGCGGACAGGACGGCGAGCTTGTCGCCGTGCCAGTCGTTCGCGCCGGTGCGGCGGAATATCCAGTCGATGAGCGCCTTCTGCGGATTCTGCTGGTTCTGGGCGACCCGCGTATAACGACCGATCGAGTACCGCTTCCACTGGAAGCCCGGCTCGTTGCTGAACCCGGCCGGAGGGTCCTCGCCGGCTGGCTCGTCGTCCTCGAACTGAAGCTCGTCGCGGATGGGCTCGGCGGAGGCCTTCGACGTCGACGACGCCGGCTGGAACCCACGGTCCTCGCGCGTCCGCGTCCTGGGAGCGCGCCTGGCTTCCTGACCGAGCAGGCTCGCGGGGAACATCGATCCGAGTAACGAAGTCATCAGCAGCGCGGTGCGGCGATTCATGCCAGGAGGCCTCCATGCCGGTCTGGCGAGAAACCATGCATGAGAAGAAGGGCAAGCATGGCAGGCGTTCCATTCCGTATCCCCGTCCTGGGGATCGCGCCTGGGATCGGCCGGAAACGTAGCAAAGGACCGAATTCCCCTCAAGTCCAATCCCCGATCGGCCGACGGGCCCGATCGGGAATCGGGATCGAGAAGGGGCGGAGCGGGGGGGGGCGCGCGACGTCTGAGGGCGTTATGATGGGTAGGCCGACGCGCGGCTTTCTTCCGCCCCGTCGTCGCTTGATCGTGTACCGCTCGTTCCGTTTCCCGCTTTCTTCCAGGAGACCAACCATGTCGAGCCGTCGCGGATTCCTAGGGACGATGATCGGTGGAGCGGCCGGAGTTGCGGTGGCGGGAGCGACGACCACTGCGTCCGCCGCGGCCAGGGGCCGGATTCGGGGCGCGAACGATCGCATCCGGTTCGGCCTGATCGGCGGCGGCGGCCGAGGCAAGGAGATCCTGAAGGCCGCGATCGGATGTCCGAACGTCGAACCGGCGGCGGTCGCCGACGTCTACACCCGACGGCTCGACGAGGCCAAGGCGATCGCGCCGGGGGCGTCGACGCACCGCGACTACCGGGCCTTGCTCGACGACAAGTCGATCGACGCCGTGCTGATCGCCACGCCGCAGCACTTGCACGCGCTGCACTTCGTCGCCGCGATCGAGGCGGGCAAGGACGTCTACCAGGAGAAGACCATGGCGTTCAACCCAAACCACGCGCGGCGGATGAGGAACGCGCTGGAGGGTACGGATCGGATCGTCCAGGTCGGCATGCAGATGAACAGCGGCGACGGCGTCCGCAAGGTCCGCGACCATGTCGCGGCCAAGGACCTGGGCGACGTCGCGATGGTCGAGACCCACCACTTTCGCAACGCCGCCTACGGCGGCTGGATGCGCGACGTTCCCGCCGACTGCACCCCCGAGCACGTCGACTGGAAAGCCTTCGAGGGGGAGGCCAGGCACGTCCCGTTCGACCCCCAGCGGTACATCAACTGGCGGTTCTTCTGGGACTACTCCGGCGGCAACGTGTTCGAGAACATGGTGCACACGCTGGGCTTCTGGTTCGCCGCCCTCAACCTCTCGATCCCCGAGTCGGTCACCTCCACCGGCGCGAACTACCGGTCCCCAAAGATGAGCGTGCCCGACACCTTCCAGGTTTCGATGAGCCATCCCGAAAACGTGCTGCTGACGTTCTCGTCGATGTTCGGCAACGGCTACTACGGAGAAGGCCGCGACCTCGCCTTCGGAACCAAGGGGACGCTCATCCACGGCAGTTCGGACGAGGTCGAGGTGGTCGCCCCGGGCGCCAGGTCCGGCGAGCCGAAGAAGTCGGCCGGCAGTCACAAGGACCTTACGAGTCTTCACATGCAGAACTTCTTCGACTGCGTCCGGAGCCGGAGCGAGCCGGTCTGCCCGCTGGAGCTGGGCTTCCGCACCTCGATCGCCTGCCGGATGGCCGTCGACTCCTATCGCCGAGGGACGACCGTCCGCTGGGACCCCAAGACCGAGGAGATCGTCTGAGCGATTCACCATCGGCTCGCGCATGGACTCGGGTTGGAGAAGGGAGGGCGAGGCTTCCGCCGAGCCCCACGCATGGCTCGGCGGGAGCCTCGCCCTCCCGGACCAGCCCTCGGCCCATGTGCAATCCGCGCTTAGAGCGATTTGCTTTCGGATCGCCTACAAGAATGGTTTGAGTTTGAAATGAGCA
>CALCIC010000507.1 GCA_937907405.1 uncultured Isosphaeraceae bacterium
TACGAGATTACAAGGTGACTGGAGTTCAGACGTGTGCTCTTCCGATCTCAGCATCAGCGCCAGCAGCAGACTCAGGATCAGCAAGATCCAGACGCCGGGGGCGACCAGCAGCCACGACGGCGACGGCTCGGTCGCCATGATCCCCCCGAACCACCAGCTTCGGGCGTCGGCCGGGATGTACACCGTCGTGCTGCCCGCCAGCCACTTGGCCAGCCCTCGGAAGATCTTCAGCCCCCCCAGGGTGATGATGAACGGCACCACCCCCAGCCAGGTGATGACCACGCCGGTCGCCAGCCCGCTGAGCGCCCCCGCCACCACGCCGCCGACCATCGCCAGCGCCAGGGGCAGCTTGAGCGTGAACAGCGGCGTCCAGCTCCATCCGGCGGTGGGCCAGGGGACGGAGACCGTCGCGCCGTTGACCAGGATCGCGATCGTCACCGTCACCAACGCGATCACCGAGCCGACGGAGAGGTCGATCCCGCCGGCGATCATGACCGCCGTCATCCCCAGCGCGGCGGTCCCGAGGATCACCGTCTGAACGGCGATCGTCCGCCAGTTGTAGACCGTCAGGAACGAGCCCGAATCGCGCGTGAGCCAGGCGAAGAAAAGCGTGACCAGCACCAGGCCGACGAACGGACCGAGGACCGTCCAGGCCCAGCTCAAAGCGCCTCGAAACGCCCTGCCGCGACGTACCGTATTTGCAAGCCGAGCGTTCTCGTCCACCACCCCATCCTCCCCCTCGCGATCGGCCCGCCGTTCATCCGACTTCGTCTCAGAGACGTGATCCGCTCGGTTCAGCCTCGCGTCGCGGCTTCCATCACGCGGTGTTCGTTCCACTCGGCGACCGGCCGGCAGTCGCTCAGCGCGCCCCGGCGCATCACGGCGATCCGATCGCAGATCCCCAGCAGTTCCGGAAGGTATGAGCTGACCACGAGCACGGCCTTTCCGTCCGCCGCCAATTCACCGATCAGCCGGTAGATCTCCGACTTCGACCCCACGTCGATGCCCCGCGTCGGCTCGTCCAGCAGAAGCACGTCGGCCCGTTGATGGAGCAGCCGCGCGATCGCCACCTTCTGCTGGTTGCCTCCCGACAGCTCGCCGACGCCCTGAAGCGGCGATCGCGCCTTGACTCGCAGCCGCTCCATCCACGTTCGCGCCTCGTTCCGTCGCCTTCGAAGCCGCAGGAAGCCCCATGTCGTATGTCGACCCAGCGCCGAGCAGGTCAGGTTGTCCTCGATCGACTGACCGAGCGCCAGCCCTTCGCCCTTGCGGTCCTCGCTCAAGAACCCCAGGCCCTGGGCGATCCGCCTCGACGGCCGCGCGCCTCCTCCCGACACCCCCTTGACGACGACCCGCCCCGAGACCACCGAATCGAGCCCGAAGACCGCGCGCAGCAACTCGGTTCGCCCCGCCCCGATCAGACCGGCGATCCCCACGATCTCGCCGCGACGCAACACCAGGTCGGCCGGTCTGGTCGAGATCCGCGCGACGACCTCGTTCAACTCGAGGATCGGCTCGGCCGCCTCGTGCGGCACCTTCGGGAACAACTCGTCGAGGTCGCGGCCCACCATATGGGTAATGATCGTCTCGACGCTCGTTCCAGCCAGGTCGCCGACCGCCACCGACCGACCGTCGCGAATCACCGTGTACGTCTGGGCGACCCGCCGCACCTCCTCCAGAAAGTGACTGATGTAGACGATCGCCAGCCCGCGTCGCTTGAGCCGGTCGATGATCGTGAACAGCCGCTGGGCGTCGTGCTCGGTCAACGAACTGGTCGGCTCGTCGAACACCACCACTCGGACGTTCGACACAAGCGCGCGGGCCACCTCGACAAGCTGCTGGGCCCCCACGCTCAGGTCGCGCGCCTCGGTCTCGGGCTGGATCTCGGGATGATTGAGCAGTTCGAGCGCCTCGCGGACCAGCCGGCGGTGCTCGGCCCGGCGAATCAAGCCTCCCCGGACCCGCTCCTTTCCCAGCATGATGTTGGCCTCGACGCTCAGATGGGGCGCCAGGGCCAACTCCTGGTAAATCATCGCCACCCCCGCCTCGCGCGCCTCGCGCGGGCCCCGGGGGGCGTACGGCAGGCCGCCGAGCGACATCGTCCCGGAATCCGGCCGGTGCGCGCCGCTGAGGATCTTCATCAGCGTGCTTTTGCCCGCTCCGTTCTCGCCGATCAAGGCGTGGACCTCGCCCGCGTTGACGCGCAGCGAAACCCCGTCAAGGGCCCGGGTCCCCCCGAACGCCTTACTCACCCCGGTCATCTCCAGCAGTGGTTC
>CALCIC010000508.1 GCA_937907405.1 uncultured Isosphaeraceae bacterium
GTGCTGCGGGGCGACTTACTTCGGACAGTCGCGGTTCGGGCCACCCCGGTCCTGATTCACCGATTCCATCACGGACTCCTTGGTCAAGACCACGAGGCGAGTATGATCGAAATACTGAGTATCTGGAATCTTACCGTCATTACCAACTGACGGTGTAACGCCGATTTGGGCGCAACCGGTGAGATACTCGACACGCGAGACGGCGATGCCCTCGAATCCGGTGATAATGTCTTTGACTTTCTGACCTAGTTTGAGCATTTGGCGTTTCCATATATGAGTTGAACACTTTGGTATTGCGGGCTGCCCCAGCACGCTGAAGCAGCCCCATCCAGCGATCAACCCGGACGGCCTGCCGCCAGGACTTCAATGCTGCGGGCGGCATGAGCCGCGTCGCCCCAGCATGGAAAGGCCGAACTCCGAAGGGAGCCGCCGCAGCACTTTTCCCGCATAGCAGGGTTTGGGCGTTCGGTCAAATGCTGGATCGCCGAGTCAGGGCTCAGTAGGATTCTGGATTAATCAACTCACCCCCACCCCGGGTGGAAAGTGCCTGATAGATCCCATATTTCGCATTCGGATCGAGTTCGAATCCAAACTCCTTCTTGACCAAACCGGGGGGCAGCCCTGTGGTCGGGTCGATCTTCCAAGAGTCAACGCCCTCGCGAATGAAGTGGACGGAGCCGTCCAGGAACGCGAAACTGGCGCCCCCGTAATGATGGCTGGAGGCGGCGTCCATGGAGGCGTTGCTCCCGCCGAACGTCTGATATCGAGTAAGATCCCCGGGCAGGCGATTCGGATTGATGGGGTACAGGGTGGTGAAAATCGTGTCGCTGTAAGCCCCGGAGGTCCAGGGGAAAGTGGTAGGTCTTTTCCCGGCGGGTTCGACGACGTCGATGCAGCGTTCCCCGGCGAGGATGGTGTTGTGTGCGCCGTCGGTCATCGAGGCGATGTTCAAGCCACGCCCACCGCCGGAACCGGTAGAGAAGATTCCCCTAGTGGAAAGAGTTCGGAATACTTTGTTGATTTGGTTCGGCTGGACGCCTGTGTCGGAGGGGAATATCCCGCCGCACCCGGCGTAGTTCGAATGTGCGAGGTCCCACGCCGGGCCGCCGGGCCCAGGATCGCGGCGCCTGCAGTCGTCGGGAAAGTCACCTATCTTCAGCCGCCCGAGCGATTCCGCGTCTCGATCGCTCGGGCACCAGAAGTTCCCCAACCTCACGCCCAGAGTCGTCGAGTTCCCTGCATCGAATGGGGGCAAGCCGAGGTTGTACGAGTTGAACGCCGTCTCCAGCCCCATCTGCGGCGTGAGGCGAAGGAGCCAGCTCGTGCTTGCGACCCACCTCCCGCACGACGTCGAGAAGACGGATGCTCCGGCGGGGGGGTATGAGGAGAAGATATCAGAGTATTGCGCGCAGGCCAGAGCGATCGCTTTGAGATTGTTGGGGCACTGCATGCGCCGGGCCGCCTCGCGACTGGCCTGCCAAGCGGGGATGACGAGGACGAAGGTGATGAACACGAGAGCCACCGTGACCATTCCGTTGATCAATACAGCGCGAGACCCGATCCGCGATCCGCTGGGTTCGTCCAACTGCGATAGGCGGCTCAGCCGTTCGACGTCGGCGAGAGCGCGGGCTTCTGCTTGCTCTTCCGAGATGCGGTCTTTCCGGTCCTGATACTCCTTCCATGCGGCCTCGTATTCCGGGGACCGGGAAGCCATGTGGCTCCTCACGGCGTCAGCTTCGGCCTTCGTGGCCATCCCGTGGAGCACCCGGATGTAGGCGTCGAGATCCGGCGGCTGTTGCATCGCACGACCTTCGGCCGAAGGTGATCAGAAGTCGAACGTAAAGGGCTCGTGGAGCTTCGGATCCAGCACCGCCCGGCGGTCAACGTCGGGGCTGTGCGGCGAGTCTTCGCCCTCCGGCCTTCCGAGCAGGGCCAAGCAACATGCCCACGGCCATCCCAGGCTCGCATTGATGGCGAGTTCGTCCATCTGGTTCAGGCTCGCCCTCCGGCCATTGGGCAGGCATGTGCTGACGGACTTCCTGATGGCCTCGCGGACCTTCTCGGCCGCGTCCGGCTCCGTAGACATGACGACGTCCAAGGGATCGGTGCGTTTGTAATAAAAATGAAGCCACAAGAACGCCTCAAGGCTGGATACGGTTCGACCGCCGATCCGCCAATTGATGATCTTGGCGCGCCTCATGCAATCCCGCAGTTCGAGAGCCGCGATCAAGTAACCATTGAAATTCCATAGCGGCCGGCACTTCAGCGGATGATCGAATTCATCCTCGGCGGCGAAGCGGACGTAGAACTCCTGAAAGACGGACGCCTTCATGTCCACCTCCCCATTCAGCCAGCGGCCCCAATTGGCTCGGTCCTTCGCTTTCACGCGGAGCCGGCGAATGATCTCCGCGCCGCTTAGTTCACGCTTCCCCTGAACACGCAGCATCCAATCCAAGGTGTGGCGTTTCTGGGCTTCCAGCAGCCCCTTTTCGAAACCTTCGACGGCGGCATGCTTCAAACCCTTCAACACGTCCTTCGTCATGGCGTTCAGCCAATACCATGCCTCTCCGTTCCACCCGGGCGACAAGGCGGGGGCCGCGACTTTCAGGCTGCTCGGGCCCGCGCCCCCCCTTAATTCTACGTCTTCCACGCTCGTTTCCCACGGCGGATTCGCCACTTTGTTGCGCGGGGCGCAACACGCGCAACATCTCTCGCTCCGGAGGGATTCCGCCGATTCCCCGCGTGCCTGTCCGTGAGTATATTTTCGCAGAGGTGGGTGCAGGGCCGTCTCCGCTTCCTTCGAGGATTATGAATCTTTCAGACGTGCTCGGCAAGTCTGATCCCGATCGAGCGACCAGTCGACATTTACCAGTTGCCCCCTCCTTCCAACCGCGCTAAAGTCCGCCCCGACCTGGATTTGTGCGATGCAGCAGTGCCGATCCGATACCGATCAAAGCGATGTACGACATAAGACCGGCCTACAACGCCAAGTCCGTGAAAAACTACCTGGCCTACGACGAGCCGGGCGTGGACATCGCATTCGGTGGGAAGGGCTTCGAGCACCTAGGGATCGACCCCACCGCCGACATGACTCTGCGTAAGTTCAACGCCTTAATCGACAACAAGAGCCCGCTGAACCCCAAGGAGAGCCTGACGCCTCGCAACACCGAGGGCCGGATCGTCGGAAACTACGTGACGCTCTCCCCGCCCAAGGACGTGACCCTGCTTGTGATCGGGGCGCAGCCGGAAGTGGCCGAGAAGGCCCGGGAATGCTTGCGGGAAGCCGGAGACTACGTCATGAAACGCTTTATTGAGCCGGAGGCCACGGTCCGCGAGCGGAAAGGCCCCCACGCCGACCGCGAGACGGGGAACCTGATGTGGGTGAGGCTGCACCACACGCTGGACCGACCCCACGAGGGCAAGATCATGCCCCAGGAACATCTGCATTATTTTATACCGAACGCGACCTTCGACGAAACGCGGGGCCGATTCTTCGCCACCAAGCTGCGGGGCGGCTGGTGGGAGTCGGCCAAGATCAAGCGGCAGTTTCACAAAAGACTCAGGGACAACCTCGAGCGCGAACTCGGCATCAAGACCAAGGGGTTCGGCATGCGTTGGCGGATCGAGGGCATCGACCGCGAGACCGTGGAACGCTTCTCGCTGCGGGGGAAGGCGGCGCAGGCCAACATCGAGGCGGGCGTCTCCCGCAAGTTCGCCGCGCTCAAGGGCCGGGAACCCAAGATGAAGCTGGACGAGCAGGACGTGGCCGAGCTGAAGGAGCAGTGGCAGGCGCTGCTGACCGACCGCGACCGCCAGTGCCTGCGGAACCTGGTCGCCCGCCCGAAGTGGGGCCGGCGGCTGCACCCGGGCAAGCGCCGCCTCGAATTCATCCGCAACCTGGCGCACCTGACCCACGCAGCGCCCGATCCGAGGAGGGAGGTGGACTTTGCACTCACCCGTTGACCAGAACGGCAAGCCGTCCTCGCTGGTCCACGTCGTGGATATCAGGCGAAGCCTGGGCGACGAGTCCGGCCCGGAGGAGTACGAACCGGACGGCTGCGGCTTCGGCCTGCGCTCGCCCACGCTCATGCTGCGAGCCGTCGCGACCAAAGGGCGGCGGGTGTGGCGGCTGCCTTACGGCGCGTTTATCCCCAGTGAGTGCGAGACGGAGGGGGAGCCCCGAGCCGTCTTCACCTTCGCCATGGAACGCGACGACATGCACCTCGTGATCACCGGAAACCCGAAGTACCTGAACGATCCCGAGAGGAACCTCGAGGCCATCGTCCGCCAGATCGAGGACGGGCATCGTCGGGTGGTCAGGGCGAACGGGGACCGGGTGATGGACGTCGCCGTCGTGGACCGGATCCCCACCCCGCCGAAGCGATAGCGGGGCGAACCGGCGGTCCCCATTCCAGAGACGTCGAGAAGCCTGAATGATTATGTCCTGACGTGTTCAGATCCACTTTCGAGTCGGCTCGGCATTAGTAGCTCAATGCAGACGCTTAATATTGCTGACCCGACTTATTCCTGGGCCAAGCGGTAGACGACCCGCTAACCCTTTGCTGACAAGACTTTAGGATGATTCTGTTTGGAGGATTTCACAACACGGCGTACCCAGTCGTAGACTAGCGTAGGTAAATCACCTTTCCTCTCACCCCCCATACCAATCAGCGTGAAGCGTCACCTCGCCGGATCGCTCCACGCGCCGAGCCAACCGCGTCCCGACATCATCAGGAGATCATCATGGAGTCGCAAGAGAAACCGAAAGAGAGGCTGCGTCTCACCGTCCCCATCGCCGTGCTCGACTTCCCGGCCCACGTCCTGCGGGGGATCGACCCCGAGCACGTCAAGCGGCTGGCGGCGGACATCAAGGTCAACGGTTTGCGCCACTCCATCCCCGTCATGAAGCTGCCCGACGGCAAGCTCATCGTCCTGGGAGGAGCCCACCGCATCGCGGCGAAGAAGCTGCTGGGCCATTCCGAGATCGAGGTCGACGTCCACGACGGAGAGCTGGACGAGGACGAAGCGGAACGGCAGGCGTACCTCGACAACGAACTACGTCGCGACATGAGTTTGTTCCAGTGTGGCGTCTTCTACCGAAGGCGCAAGGAGAAGCTGGGCCTGAGTCAGATCGAGCTTTCCGTCGACCTGGGCGTCGAACGGTCGAAGGTCTGCCGCGCCCTGAAGCTGGTGGAGAACGCCGTCCCCGCCCTCATCGAGTTGATCCGCAAAGGCCAGATCCAGGACCACGCCGCCGCCTCGATCGCACGGCTGTCGCCCGAGCAGCAGATGCAGGCGATCCGGCGGGCCGAGGCCATCGCCGGGGGCCGAGACCGCCAGGACGGCGAGAAGCTGATCAAGTCCGACTCCATGAAGAGGATCGTCGCCGAGATCCTCGCCGAGGCGAAGCCCAAGGCGGGCCGCAAGTCGAAATTCGTCGAGGCCGCCGTGGACGGCATGCGGGTCTTCCTCGAAATCGCGGCGATCGACGACATGTTCCAGAAGGCGAAGCTGTTGCCCAAGGCGATCCTCTGGCTCAAGAAGAACGGCCTGGAGCCCTCGCCCGCGAATCTGGCCGAGGCGCTCGCCCGCGTCGCCGCGAAGAAGTCGCCGAAGGCCGCCTGACCGGCCTTCAAGACCGCCCGCCCAACCATCTCTGAACCCTGATTGAAACCGTCGGCGCGGCCAAGGCTTGGAAGATGCGCGCCGACCTTCACCCTAACCGCGTACCCAAAACATCCCCGAATCGACGATCCACGCGCAAACGCGCGTTAATCGAAGGAGCATCGACGTGAAGAACCGAGGTCAATTCAACGAGGAGAAGAAGACCATGTTGGTCGTCATTGCACTCGCCGCCGCTTTCGCCCTGGGCTATCTGGCCCTCGAAGGCCGGGGCCGCGCGAAGCCCGCCTCGCAGTCGCCCCACGTGAACGCCGACGCCCAGTACGAAGTGATCCCCGGCGTCGCTTCGATGCATGATTGCTATCAGGGTGTTTTTTGCTGGGGCGAAACGGGGTCCGGGAAGTCCTCCGGACCCTACAGGAATACCGTGACTTCAATCCTGCGCCATCCTTCAAGACCGGGCGCGCTGGTCATGTCGGCGAAGGAGGGGACGTGGGACGAATGGGTGAAGATATGTAACGCGAGCAATCGTTCAGCCGACCTCGTCCGCTTCGCCCCCGGCCTGCAGACCTGCGACCTGTTGGCGACGGCCCTTTCACATCAACACAGTTCGATTCGTGACGCCGCCGAACTCCTCGACCACCTGCTGGAGGTGGACAAGCGGGATAAGAAAGGCGGTGGAGGGGAGAATAAGTTCTGGTTCGACTACGGTTCGCGCATCACAAGGCGGGCTTTGTCCATCATCTACCTGTCGACCGGGACGGCTTCCATCGGCGACGTCTACCGGCTCATCCAAGAGGGGCCGACCACCCCCAAGGCGGCCGCGGACCTGATGTCCCTCTCGGAGCGCGAGGACGTCGGGGACGACCTGCTGAGGCGGACGTCGATGATCGCCTTCTGCATGCGCGAGGCGC
>CALCIC010000509.1 GCA_937907405.1 uncultured Isosphaeraceae bacterium
CGCGCCCATCTCGGTGGCGAGGGTCGGCTGATAGCCGACGTTCGACGGCATCCGACCCAGCAAGGCCGAAACTTCGGAGCCCGCCTGGGAGAACCGGAAGATGTTGTCGATGAACAGGAGCGTGTCGGCGCCGGTGGCGTCGCGGAACCACTCGGCCATGGTCAACGCCGAGAGCGCCACGCGGAGGCGGGCGCCCGGGGGTTCGTTCATCTGGCCGAAGCACATGACGGTGGAGTCGATGACCGACTTGCCGGTGCTGCCGACCTTGGTCTCCTGCATTTCGAGCCAGAGGTCGTTCCCCTCGCGGGTCCGCTCGCCGACCCCGGCGAAGACGGAGAAGCCGCTGTGGACCGACGCGATCCGGGAGATCATCTCCTGGAGGATGACCGTCTTGCCCAGACCAGCGCCGCCGAAGAGGCCGATCTTGCCTCCCCGGACGAACGGGGTCAGAAGGTCGATGACCTTGATGCCGGTCTCGAACTGCTCGGTCTTGGCCGAGAGCGTGTCGAACGCCGGCGGGTCGCGGTGGATCGGCCAGCTCTCGGCGGACTTGACCGGGCCCCGGCCGTCGATCGGCTCGCCCAGCAGGTTGAACACCCGGCCCAGCGCCTCCTTGCCGACCGGGACGCTCACCGGCGCGCCGGTGTCGGTCACCGACATCCCCCGGACCAGGCCGTCGGTCGAGCCGAGGGCCACGCAACGGACCCGGTTGCCGCCGAGGTGCTGCTGGACCTCGCCGGTGAGCCGGATCTCGACCCCCTTGTCGTCGGACTCGATCCTCAGGGCGTTGTAGATGTTCGGCAGCTCGCCTTCGTCGAACTCGGCGTCGAACGTCGAGCCGATCACCTGGGCGATTCGTCCATTCTTAGTAGCGGTCGACATGTTACGCGAATCCTCGTCTTCAAGCGCCAGGGACGCATCAATCTTGATATCTTCATCGTCTGCGGTTTCTCCGGGGTCGCGTCGGCCGCGTCCGGAGGGTTGTTCGGTGGTCGAGGGGCCTTACTTCAGAGCGGCCGCCGCGCCCACGATGTCGGCCAGGTCGCGGGTGATCTGAGACTGTCGGGCCCGGTTGTACGACCGGGTGAGTTCCTTGTAGAGGTCGTCGGCGTTCTGCGTGGCGCCTCGCATGGCCACCATTCGGGCGATCTGCTCGCTGACCGCCGCGTCCAGGAAGCACTTGAACAGCCGCACCTTGAACGAGACCGGCACGATCTCCTGGATGATCCCCTCGGCGTCCGGGATGTACTCGTACGGGACCGCTTCGGCCTTCGGCCCGGCGGCCTTCGAGTCGGCGGCGGGCGACGCCCCTGAAACGCCGGGGTCGGCGGTCGGGATCGGCAGCAAGGTGCGCACGACGGCGTCCTGGCGGGACGTGCTGACGAACTCGGTGTAGGCGACGTCGAGGCGGTCGATCTCCCCCTTGAGGAACATCGCGACGTACCGGTCGGCGAGCTTCTCCACGTCGTCGAACTGGGGCCGGTCCTCGAACTGCGTGTAGTTGGCGGTCATCGGCAGTTTGCGGAATTTCCAGTAGGTGACGCCTCGCTTGCCGGAGACCTCGACGTCCGGGACGACGCCGTCGGCCTGAAGCTCATGGTAGGTCCGAAACGCCGAGCGGAGGACGTTGCCGTTGTAGCCGCCGGCCAGCCCCCGGTTGCTGGTGAGCACCAGCAGCAGCGACCGCTTGACCGGGTCGCGCTTGGCGAACAGCGGGTGGGCGACGTTCTGAGACGTCTCGCCCAGGTCGGAGACGAGTTCGGCGATCTTCCGGGTGTACGCCTCGGCCTCGATGGCCCGATCCATCGCCTTGCGGTACCGGGCGGTGGCGATCAGCTCCATCGTCCGGGTGATCTTCCGAATGTTGTCGACCGCCTTGCGGCGTTTGATGATCGCGCGGGCCTTGGCCATCGTTGGGTCTCTCGGGAATCACTCGAACGCCCGACGCCGGTCTCGGATCGTTGGATGAGCCGGCGTCGGGGCGTGATCGGTTGTGGGTGCTTTCGGAACGACGACTCAGGACGTGACGGCGACCTTCGCCGAGGCCGCGGCGTCCTCGGACTTGAAGCCCGCCTTGAAGTCCTTGAGCGCGGCCTTGAGATCGGCCACGATCGCGTCGGTCATCTTCTTCTCCTTGTCGAGCGCCTG
>CALCIC010000510.1 GCA_937907405.1 uncultured Isosphaeraceae bacterium
GGTATTCGCCGAGGAAGAACATGCCGAACTTCATCGCCGAGTACTCGGTGTGGAACCCGCCGACGAGCTCCTGCTCGGACTCGGGGAGGTCGAACGGCAGCCGGTTGGTCTCGGCGAACGCGCTCACGAAGAAGAGGATGAAGCCGAGCGGCTGGACGAAGACCCCCCAGACGTTGCGGTCCTGCCAATGGATGATCGCCGTCAGGTCGAGCGAGCCGGCGATCAGCACCATCCCCAGGATCGACATGCCCAGCGGCATCTCGTAGCTGATGAGCTGGGCGCTCGACCGCAGGGCGCCGATGAACGCGTACTTGCTGTTCGACGCCCATCCCGCCAGGATCACGCCGTACACCGCGAGGCTGCCGACCGCGAACACGTAGAGAATGCCGATGTTGACGTTAGGGGCGATCTGGAAGTTGATGATCTGGTCCGGGCCGACCGGGCCGAACGGCACGACGGCGAAGCCGATCATCGCCGCCGTGATCGCGATCCAGGGGGCGAGGATGTAGAGCGGCTTGGTCACGTACTTGGGGATCACGTCTTCCTTGAGCAGCATCTTGGCGCCGTCGGCCAGCGGCTGCAACAGCGCGAACGGAACGCCGAACTCGCTCCCCGCCCGGTTGGGACCGATCCGGTCCTGGGCGTAAGCGGCGACCTTGCGCTCGACGAGGATCAGGTACGCGACGGCTCCTTGCGTGACCCCCACGACGATCAAGATCTTGAGCACGATTCCGATCAACGTCAGCAGCATGAGAACGATCCTTACCGCGATGCCCCGTAACCGTCCGCGAACCAGAGGGAGAACCAGCTTACCACGTCCGCTCGACCCGTCCCAAGGGCCGTCGTCCGCCGCCTTCTCAGCGCCAGCGCGCTGCGCCCATCGGCGTGTACCAGGCGTCGACGAAGGCCGGCGGATCGTCCTTCGACTCGCCGGACCCGGCGTCGAGCGCCACGCCCATCTCGGGCAGTTCGCCCGACCCCGCCGCGGCGAACGCCGGGATCTTGGCCGCGACTTCCGCCAGCACGTCCGACGACCGCACCGGGCCCCCCGGGCGATCGAGGAGGATCGCCAGCAGGTCGAGGTCCGGCAGCGAGCCGTCGCGCGGCGGCAGGGCCGCGCCGGAGTACTGGAGCCGGCCGTCGGCGTTGACGTAGGTGCCGGCCTTCTCGGCGAACGTCGCCCCGGCCAGCACCACGTCGGCCAGGTGCGCGAGCGGCGACGCCTTCACGTCCTGAAGCGCCACGAACCCGACTCCGCCGCGAATCGCGGCGCTCGTCGGCTCGTCGATCCAGGGCTCGTCGGTCGCGCCCGCCGCGATGTAGAGCGCCTCGAATTCGCCGGCCGCCGCCCGTCGGGAAAGCTCGGCGAAGTCGATCACCTTCCCCTGGAAATGTTCGAGGACCGCCGCCACCCCCCGGGCGTTGGGGCACTTCTCGGCGCGGATCGTGAACGGCCGGGGGACCAGGAAGGTCGTGTCGCCCGATCGTCCCTCGGTCTTGTCGGGCTGGAACGTCCGGTCGTTTCCCTGGATCGGCACCGGCCCCAGGGCGAGCACGCTCGACGCGCTCACGTTCTTGAGGTACGAGGCCAGCAGGTAGGCTTCCTCGACCGTCAGGAACGGCGAGAGCACGCCGGCGATCGTCTTACCCTCGACGGCGGCCTGCTTGAACGCCCGGTCGACGGTCTTGAGCGCCTCGGCGCTGGTGACGGCCCGGTGGTCGTCACCCGTTTTGATGAACATGTTCGCGAGCAGCCCCGGGTCGTTGGCCGGCTTGTAGCCGTACCGGCCCGCGTCGCAGATCCAGTAGTCGTTGACGTGGGGGTTGTTCCGCGGCTTGATCCGCCAGATCCGCCCCTTGTTCTCCTCGACGCTGATGTTGCAGCCGGTCGAGCAGTGGGTGCAGATCGAGTCGTGCTTGGACAGGAACCAGGCCCGCTGCTTGTGCAGCGAGTCCTTGTCGAGCAGCGCCCCCACGGGGCAGACGTCGACGACGTTGCCGGCCAGCGGGTTGTCGTCCATCGTCACGCCGGGGAACACGTTGATCTCGGCGTGGTATCCCCGGCGCATCACCTGAAGCTCGGCCGTCCGGGTGATCTCGCGGGTGAACCGGACGCAACGGGTGCACATGATGCACCGGTCCTGGTTGAGCTGGATCAGGTCCGAGACGTCCTTCCGCGGGTTGACCACGCGCTCCTCGACGAACCGGTGCTCCGCCTGGCCGTGGTGGTAGCTGTAGTCTTGCAGCCCGCACTCGCCGGCCTGGTCGCAGACCGGGCAGTCGAGCGGGTGGCTCAGGAGCAGGTACTCCATGATCATCCGCTGATGTTCTTCGACCGCCGGGCTGTTGGTGACGAGCACCGTGCCGTCCTTGGCCGGCGTCTGGCAGCCGGGGACGAGCTTGGGCATCATCTTGATCTCGCCGGTCTTGGGGTCCTTGCTGCCGACCTGGACCTCGCACATCCGGCAGTTGGCCACCACCGAGAGCGCGGGGTGCCAGCAGTAGTAGGGGATCTCGACGCCGACCCGCTTGGCCATCTGGATCGCGTTGAGCTTCTCTCCCGGGGGAATCGGGTATTCCGTGCCGTTGATGATGATCGTCGCCATCGTTCGTTTCGATCCGTACCCTTGAGGAGGAAGGCTCGTTCGCTGGGTTCCACCCGGAATCGCTTGGTCCGGGCCCGCGAGGGAGGGGCGAACCCTCCCGTCCTGTCGTTTCGTTTCGTCGGTTGGAGGTTCGGCGCCGCTACGCGCCGGGGCCGTCCGGAGAGTGCAGGGCCCGGGCCGGCGCCGGCCCGTTCATCGGCAGCGAGCCGTCGGGCGAGAGCGGCACGTCGACCCGGCGGCCGGCGGCGATGTTGATTTGCAAGGGGGTCGGCTGGGCGTCGGGCGACTGATGGTCGCGGATGTAGGCTTCCAACTCGCCCCGGAACTTGGTTACGGCGTTCTTGATCGGCCAGGCCGCGCCGTCGGCGAGGCCGCAGATC
>CALCIC010000511.1 GCA_937907405.1 uncultured Isosphaeraceae bacterium
CGGCGGGACGAGATCCTGCCGCTCGCCCAGCACTTCCTCGAGCGCGCCAATCAGCGAGGCGGAGCCCAGCGATCGGGCTTCACCGCCGCCGCCGAGTCGACGCACGAGGCCTACGACTGGCCGGGGAACCTCCACGAGTTGGCCCGCGTCGTCGACCACGCGCACGCCTCCATCGCGACCGAGTCCTCCCGGCGGTCCCCCGCCGTCCCCATCGACGCCGACGACCTGCCCGCCGCCATTCGGGACGATCTAGGGGGCGCCTACCTGGCTCCACGAGCGGCCCCGCCCAAGTCGCTCGACGACCTCCTCAACGACGTCGAGCGGCGGCTGATCGATAACGCGCTGACCAAGGCCCGCCGCAACAAGTCCCGCGCCGCCGAGATCCTCGGCGTCTCCCGACCCCGGCTCTACCGCCGGATCAAGGAGCTGAACCTTCCCGACGAACCCGACGCCTGATCCGCTTCGCGCGCCGTGGTCGGTTCGACTTCCCAGCCTCGACGATTTCTGGTATGGATGCGATCGCCCGCGCCCGAACGAGTCGGGCCGGAACCACCATGAGCATGGAAGCGAGAGGCCACGCGATGCGCATCTTCATCTCGGCCGGAGAGCCCAGCGGCGACCTGCACGCCGCCAATTTGATCCACGCCCTCCGCGAACGCGCGCCCGCCGCCGAGTTCGTCGGCTACGGCGGCCCCAGGATGACCGAGGCCGGGGCGACCTTGCTCTACCCGCTGGTCAACCTGGCGGTCATGTGGTTCCTGAGCGTGTTCCTCAACATCATCACGTTCATCCGGCTGGTCGTCCGGGCCGACCGCTATTTCCGCGACGAGCGCCCCGACGCCGTCGTCCTGGTCGATTATCCGGGCCTGCACTGGTGGATCGCCAAACGAGCGAAGGCCAGGGGGGTTCCGGTCTTCTACTTCGTCCCGCCGCAGCTCTGGGCCTGGGCCGGTTGGCGGGTCAAGAAGGTCCGCGAGAACGTCGACCTGGTGCTTTGCAGCCTGCCGTTCGAGCCGGCCTGGTATCACGACCGCGACGTCCCCCAGGCCGTTTACGTGGGCCATCCGTATTTCGACGAGCTTCAGGATCGCGAGCTGGACGAGGCCTTTTTGAAGGCGCAGAAGACCGACGACCGGCCCGTCCTGGCGATCCTGCCGGGTTCCCGAACCCTGGAGCTGAAGCGGAACCTGCCGATCCTGGCGAGCGCCGCGGCCCAGCTCGCCGAGGCCCGTCCAGACGTCCGGTTCGTGGTCGCCTGCCTTCATGATCGGCACAAGGCGCTCGCCGAGGAAGTCGTCGGCGAGACGCTGGCGGCGAGCGGACGGCCCGAGCCGAAGCTGGAGATCCTGGCCGGCCGCACTCCCGAACTGATCCGGCTGGCCGACGTCGCCTGGTCGGTGTCGGGCTCGGTGAGCCTTGAGCTGATGATGGAAGCGCTGCCGACGGTCATCGTCTACAAGATCCGGCCGTTCGACCTCTGGGTCGCGCGTTGGTTCATCAAGTCGAAGTACATCACGCTGGTCAACCTGCTGGCCGACGCCGAGCTGATGCCCGAGTACCTGACGAGCGTCGACGTCTCGGCCGACCTCGCCCGCTGGGCGCGGACCTGGCTCGACGACCCGCTCGCCCGCGCCCGGGCGACGGCCGACCTCGCCGCGTTGCGACATACCGCCGCCCGGCCCGGCGCCGCCGGCCGCGCCGCCGACCAGATCCTTTGCTGGCTTCACGACCATCGCGGCGCCGCTCCGCCGCCGTCGAGCGCCGTGTATCGCGGACCGCATGAGCGGGCCGTCGAGCTGGAGTCGATCGAAGACCCGGGCGCATGACGTCGCTCCTTGCAATCGGGCAATCATATAACTAGATATAGATTTTATTGTGCGGGTTGAATCGCCGGATCGGTTCAAGCGAATATCCGGTTCGGATCGAACGGCTGTTGGTTGAGCACCCATTCGCCGACTTTCGAGGTCGACATGTGGTGTACCGACCCCGCATCTCGATTCGCCGTCTCATGGCCGTCGTGATCCTCGTGGCTGCGAGTTAGACCGTCACGGCGACTTGGCGACGTTCCAGGGGTGTGAGGATGGAGTCGAGGACGGCCCGCCCCGGCGGTTGTTTGGGGTGCTCGTTCCGAGTCTCCACCGATCCTCGGAAACGACATGCCCCGCGACGGCCGTTATGAGGTAGGATGAAGTCATGGCTACCACACGGATTGAAGACCCGCCGTTGCTAGGAACGCTGCTAGACAGCATCGTTCGCCGTCTGCCGTACGAGGTCGTGTGGTCGATCGTCGAAGCGCCGGAGCCGGACGTTCAGGCCGACGACCCCATCGGCGAGATGCTTCGGCTGCTCAGGATCAAATGCCGCAAGCGGTTGGACGAGCCCGAGTACAACGCCGAAACCCGCCGCGCCATTGAGGAGGGCAGGGAGGGCGTCGGCGTGACGCGACACGCGAGCATGGAAGACCTCTTCGCCGATTTGAAGAACTGACATGGCCCGCAAGCGCAAGGACAAGCCCCAGGCCGAGCCGACCTCCCAGGCTGAGACGCCGCAGCCTCTGACGCCGTCGTACCAGACGCGGTTCAAGCACGACTGGAAACGTCAGGAGAAGCGAGGCAAGGACATGGCGAAGCTGGAAGCGCTTATGAGCGCGCTCGCTGAACGCAGGACGCTCGACCCCAGGCGTCGCGACCACGCATTGGCCGGCGATTGGGTCGGCCGCCGCGAATGCCACGTCGAACCCGACTGGCTTCTGGTTTACGAAATCACCGAGAGCGAGATCAGCTTCTGGGCGACCGGAACCCATTCCGACCTGTTCGGCTGACGCTTTCCGCGCGGGCGCGACGTGCCATCACCATGCTTTGTCGCGCAGAAGCGGTTCGATCGTCCTGGCGGCGACGGCTCGGCCGCGAATCCAGAGGGTAAGCGTCTTATAAGTGGGTGGACGGTCAGGCGGCGAGGGGGGGGCGTCCCACTCCTCTTGCTCGTGC
>CALCIC010000512.1 GCA_937907405.1 uncultured Isosphaeraceae bacterium
AAAAGGGGAAACCGATACCGCGTCGAACTTCGATCATAGACTCATGTGTAAACCGCTCTATGCCATGGGTGGAATTCCACCAGCCGATCGCCTTAGGGCTTGCGAGCGATCCGCGAATCCTGGCGGACGGTCCAGGTCTGCGAGGCGCCGCCTTCCGGCTCGAAGGTGATGGCGGCTTCGTAGCCGGCGGGCGTCTTGCGGAGTTCCGTCTGATGCCGGGGCATGCCGGCGGGGAGCGGGCCGAGGTCGAGCGAGCCAACCGTCTCGGACCAGCGTTTGTTGTTGCGATGGAAGGCCCCCTGCGCGTAATAAATCTGCATGAGTCGATCGCGGACGGGGCCGGCGGGGTCGGGGTGGAACGACGCCGCGCCGGGCTTGGCGGTCGAGAACTGGACGTATCCCCAGCGCTCGGGGCGGTGCATGTCGACGACTCCCTGGGGGGACCAGACCCAGTTGTCCTCGGGCGTGTCGGGGATCTTGCGATACCGGCCGTCGACGACGTCGCGCCGCCACTCGACCCGGGAGAAGTTGACGCGCCACTGGTCGCCGTCGGCGGGGGGAGAGGGCCGGCGGGCGTGCTCGGCGAGGGCCTTCCAGGGGATCGCCAACTCGACCGACCAGCCGTCGTCGACGTCGGTCGGATCGTTGAGCGTCCCCGCGACGGACACGGCTTTTTTGAGTCCGGGGATCTCCCAGCCGTCGTCGGCCGGGCCGCCGTCGCGGTAGGGCTTTTTGAGGAACAGGTCCCACTCGGCGGCCAGTGCGTTGATCTCCAGCTCGTAGTATTCGTGGTTGTCGCCGTCGGGGTCGATGAAGACCTCGAAATCGTCGTCCTTGAAGATGACGGCGTCGTGCTCGGTGATCGTCCCCCAGACCTGCGGCTGCTTGAGACGGGCGGCGATGTAGAAGAATTCGTCGTCCCAGAGCATCTTGGCCCGGGTCTCGAACCGAGGGGCCGGCTTGCGGTCCCCCTCGATGTCGACGAAGGCGTCGGTCCAGGGGGCGTCGGTCCAGGCGGGTTCGTCGATCTTGCCGTCGACGTCGATCGGCCGGGCCGCGCGATGGCAGACGTAGCCCTTGGGGAGCGCCGGCGCGGCGGTCGCGGCGGCCTTGGGGATCTCTTCCCGATTCGGCTCGGCGGTCGTGTCGCGGGGCTTGAGGATCTCGGCGAGCAGGTCGGGGCGGGATTCATCGCGGACCATGTCAAGGTGTCGGAGGCCGTCGGCGTAGGCGATCGAGAGGGGGCGGAGGCGGTCCCCCTCGACGATCAGAAGGTCGATCTTCTTGTCCGAGACGCTGGCCGTGAGGGCGTCGTTGAGCGCCTCGGCGCTGAAGGTTCGGCCGTTGATCCCGACGATCTTGGTTCCGTTCGACAGTCCGGAGCGGTCGCCGATCAGGCCGGGGACGACGTCCGTGACGCGGCCGTCGTCGCTGAAAGTCAGGCCCAGCGAGTGCCGGGCGGACAGGCCGACGCGGCGCCGGCCCTGGTCGGGCGCGGCGGGACCGGCGCCGAACTGGAGGCGGTAGCCCAGCGTTCCGACGAAATCGGTCGGCAGCGCGTCGAGCGGACGCGACACGCGGTCTTCGAGGAAGGTCTTCCAGTCGCGCGGGGCGATCGCGCCCAGCCGCGCGACGATCTCGGGAAGCTCGAACGGGGCGATCTTCTCGGGTCGAGTCGTCCCCCCCAGGAACGACTGGCAGAAGTCGTCGAGCGACTTCTTCCCCTCGGTCTTCTCGCGGATGTAGGCGTCGATCTCCATCCAGAGCAGCGCGCCTTCTTGATAGTAGTCCTGGCTCCGCCGCAGCTCGTTCCAGTTGGGGCTGCGGGCGCGGAGGATCGACGACGAGACGGCCGTGTCTTCGAGCGACCGCCACTTCCGGCCGGACTGGAGCATGAGGTTGCCGATCGATCCGGCGAGGGTCCGCTTGTAGTCCTCGGGCTTGACCAGGCCGCATCGGACCATGACGACTTCTCCGAGGTACTGGGTCAGCCCCTCGTAAACCCAGAGCAGCCGGGTGGCCATCGGCGTGTGGAAGTTCGGCGTGCACATGCCGGCCGGTCGGCGGTACTTGCCGCACCACGAGTGAACGTATTCGTGAGGGATCAGGTTCGCCACCCATCCCACGCGCTTCTGGTCGTCGATCAGGTCGCGCGCGCCGACGCCGTTGATGCTCGACGCCAGGTGTTCGAGCCCGAGATAGCCCAGATCGTCGCTGCACGTCACCAGGAACTGGAAGTCGTCGTGGTGGTATGAGCCGAACAGCGCCCCGGCCTCGCGGACCATCTTGCCGTACTGGGCGATCACCCTGGGGTTCAACTCCAACGAGGCCGGCGCGTCGGTCGCCAGGTGGAACGAGGCCGGCGGGTTCGAGCCGGTCTCCAGCTTGATCGTCCGCAGATGCTCGCCGGCGATCATCGGCGAGTCGATCAGGTCGACGAGCGACGCCGGCGCGAACGTGATCACGCCGTCCTTGTTCGATTCGGTGTTGAGGGCCGTGGCGTATTTCCAGCCCTTGGGCAGTCGGGTGGACAGCTCGACGCGGGTCTCGTCGGCCGTCGGCCCCTCGGGATAGAGCACGCAGGTCGACCAGTTGACGACTCCCAAGAGCGTGTTGCCGAAGGTCAAATGGCCGCTGGCCTCGATCGCCGCGTGGTTGCAGATGGCGTCGAGCGAGACGCGGACGGACCTCACGTCGGGAGGCGCCTTGAAGACGATCCGATACAGGTCCAGCTCGTCGCGCCGCCAGGGGACGTCCGCGCCGTCGGGAGTCTGGATGCGGAGGCCGCCGACGTTCTCGATCGACCCGCAGGGCTCGTGCGTGCCGGGTATCCATTTGGGATGCCAAAGGGCGAGCTCGCGGCCGGGCTGACAGGGGACCTGGATCGTCGAATGCACCAGCCGGCGCGGCAGGTCGCGGAGGTCCACTTCCACCGCGAGAGATCGGAAGAGCACACGTCTGAACTCCAGTCACCTTGTAATCTCGT
>CALCIC010000513.1 GCA_937907405.1 uncultured Isosphaeraceae bacterium
CCCATCCTCGACGCGCCGGACCTCGGCAACTGGCGCGGCGCGCCGCTCGACGAATACCTCGAAAAGACGCCGACCTGGACCTTTATGCGAACCATGAATCGGGAAATCCAGAACGTCGGCCCGACTCTGCTCAAACTTCGGTCGGATCTGGTTTATCACGTCGGCGAGGTGCCCGCGCAGAACCGGGGGATCGGCGAAGACACGTTGGTCAAGCGCATGGCTGCCGGCGACGCCTTCGTCATCGGCGACTTCACCCATCGCGAAGACGGCTCCCGGTGGGTCATGATCGTCAACAAGGACCTGAAAAGCTCGTTCCCGTGCCTGCCCGAATACCGCGCGGCCGTCGCCAAGGTCGAGTACGTCTCGCCGATCACGGGCAAGCTCAAGACGTTCCCTCATCCCTATTATTACCTGGCCCCGGGGCAGGGCGTCCTGCTCAAACTCACGACGAAGACTCCTCCCGCCTCATGATCGGCCGACGATCGAGAGTTAACCGCTCTCGGCCGCTCCGATCTGATAGGCGGTCGACGACGAACCCTTGGCCTGACGTCGGAAAGCACGATTCTCATGCGGAAGGCGATCTTCTGGATCGTCCGCCTGTCGATGCGCCTCGCGGCGGTTTACTCGCTCTTGCTTGCGGCGGCCTGCCTGCTGCTGGCCGGAACGTCGGCGGTCAGACTCTTCATCTTCAACCGCGCCCCGAACGACTCGGCGAGCGGCCTCGATCCAACGGGTGTTCTGCTGGCCTGTTCCGGCTCGCTGGTCTTCGCGGCCGCCGGACGATGGGCGTGGAAGACGGCCCGCGCGTTCGGAAGAACCAGGCCGGCGGGGGCGATCCGGGACGAGCCCCGGCCGTCGTCGACCGCGCTGGATAATGATCAAACTACACTATAATAAAGATGTTGTCACGCATGGCGTGAACCTGGGGGCCTCGGCGCTCTCGCAGATCGGCCCTCGCCTCGCGTGCGGCCCCAGAGGCATGTCGCGCTCCCGACGGCGCCTGGCGAGGGGACGCACTCGCTGAAGCTTCAGGCAGGTCGTTCTCAAGGAACACGGATCAACCACCCCGGCGTAGTCCCTTTCTTCATGCCGGGGCGACGAGTACGATGTGGCTTTCCGTCGATTTCGACGGCCACGCCACGCACGCGCCACGCAACGCGCGGCCTTCAATTGGAGACGACGCAGCCATGCCAAGATCGACTCGGCCTTGCCCCGCTCGGGGATCGTGGATGGGATACGCCGGTCTCGTCGCCCTCGCGGCGGCCGGCCTGACGTTGCTTACCTCGTCCGCGCTGGCTCAGACGACCGTTACAGATGCAAAGTCGACTCTCAAACAGCCTGTGGCCAACCAGGTCGTTCAGCGAGACGCCAATGGGTCTGGATCGATCCCGGTCGAATTCGCCGACGATCTGAAGGATGCCGAGCTACTGCATGTGGACATCCTCTCCAACGACGGGAGGATGAAGCCGGGCGATCGGAAGTACGAGATCGTCGACGGCAAGATCGTCGGCGTGCCCATGGGCGGTCCTTACCAGCTCTCGTTGACCTACAAGAAGTCCGGCTCGCCCGACCCTCTCCGCACCACCGTCTTCCCCGTCTTCGTCGGCGACCTCTGGGTCCTGGCCGGGCAGTCGAACATGGAAGGCGTCGGCGACCTGATCGACGTGACGCCTCCCCATGACATGGTCATGGCGCTGGGGATGGACGACAAGTGGGTCAGGGCCGAGGAGCCCTTGCACTGGCTGGTCGATTCGCCCGACCCGGTCCATTCGGGTGATCCCAAGACGCGGGCCGAGCGTTCGGCCCAGCAGCACAGGACGAGGACCAAGGGCGCCGGCCTTGGGCTGCCGTTCGCGACGGCGATGGTCGAGCAGACCGGCGTCCCGGTCGGTCTGGTCATCACCGCCCACGGCGGCACGAGCATGCAGGGTTGGGACCCCGCCAAGAAGGGCGAGGGGGGCCGCAGTCTCTACGGGCCGTTCCTGCGTTCGATCAACCTGGCCGGCGGCGAGGTCAAGGGGGTGCTCTGGTA
>CALCIC010000514.1 GCA_937907405.1 uncultured Isosphaeraceae bacterium
CGCCTGAGCACGACCCATCCGCCGGTCTCCGCGTTTGCCAACCGTTCAGTCCCGATCCGCACCGCCACTGTATCTCCGATCGATTTCGGAGTTCAAGTGGCGACGATCAAAACGACCTCGCGGACGATCTGCAAATCGAGGCCAAAAAAAAACGGGCGAGCCGTTCCAGCTCGCCCTTCGGATCGTGGGCGCTCGACGTTCAGGACTTGGGCGCTTCGACCGCGTCCTTCACCTTGTCGGCGGCGTCCTTGGCGCCTTCCGCGGCCTTGTCGGCGGCGTTCTTGACGCCTTCCGCGGCCTTGTCGGCGGCGTTCTTGGCGCCTTCCTCGACCTTGTCGGCGGCGTCCTTGGTCTTGCCCGTCAGCTCGTTGAGCTTGTCGCCGGCCTTCTCCTTGAGGTCGTTGAGCTTGTCGCCGGTCTTGTCCTTGATCTCCTTGAGCTTGTCGCCGGTCTTGTCGACGGCGTCGCCGACGGAGGCGGCCGAGTCGCTGATTTTCTCGCCGACCTTTTCGAGCCCCTTGCCGGTCGCGTCGCCGACCTTTTCGACCGCATGAGCGGTGGCGTCGGTCGCCTTCTCAAGCTTGCCCCCCTCGCCGGCCTTCTCGATCTTCTCACCCAGATTATGACCGGCGTCCTGGACCTTTTCTCCAGCGTGCTGGATGCTCTGGCCCGTCGAGTCCACGCTCGACTCCACCTGATCGCCGCTGCATCCCCACGCGGCCAGAGCCAAAGGCGCGCCGAGGAGAGCCGCCAATCGTAAATGCCGTTTCATGGACTGTGCTCCTGCTGAATCTCAAGTTCAAGCCGTTCCGCTCCCGCTCGGCAACCCAACGCCGAGCGAGTCGCTTTTGCGGAGTGTATTCGCTCCTCAACGAATATTATAACGGCGGGAAGACCGATTTCGGTACGACGCACCGGCGAAACTTCCTGGGAAATCTCGCCGTGGGATTGACCTTGTGAGACAATTGTCTTAGGATGCGGTCTGTCAGCGCGGTCGATCCATGGTGATTCGAGCACCAGTTCGCCATCAAACCATGGCGGGTCGTGCCGCCGCGGGCAGGTCCCCGTCGAACCCTCTCGCCATTTGAGACGACTTCCGATGGCTAAACGCCCCCCGACCATTCCCGATTCCGAGCTCGACGTTCTGAAGGTTCTTTGGGAACGCGGCCAGGCGACGGTTCGCGAAGCGCTGGAGACCCTCCGCGCGGCGGGCCGGCAGTGGTCGTACGCCACGGTGGCGACCCTGCTCGATCGTCTCGAAACCAAGGGATTGGTCGAAAGCGACCGCTCCGAACTTGCCTTCGTCTATCGCCCGACCATCAGCTCGCAAGAAGTCCAGCAGCGGCGCGTCAACAGCCTGGTCGACAAGCTCTACCAGGGCGAGCCGGGGCTGCTCGTGCTTCATCTGCTGAAGTCGCACGCGCTCGACGCCAACCAGGCGATGGAAGTTCGCGACGTTCTCGACCAGATGTCCGGCGGCAAGCCCAAGAAGAAGAACGTCTGACCGTCCCGGTCGACCGCGTCTCGCGACTCGACGTCCAACACCCTCTATCGAGGACCGTCGCCCGATGGCCGTGACCGTTCTGGTCTGCCGTTGCGGCAAGCGCATCAGCGCCCCCGGCGCGACCCCCGGGCGCGTCGGCAGGTGTCCGGCCTGCGGTGCCGTGTTGCGGATTCCTCGCGGGGGCTCGGTCTCGGACGAACCGGGGTCGGGCGATCCGTCCTCCGCGCCCGCCGGTGATCCGCTGGTCTATCATGTGACGGCGCCGCCGGTCGCCCGCGCGTCGGAACGCGCCTCGGCGGCGGAGTCACGGTCGACCGGCGAGCGTCGCAAGAAAAAGAAGCCGGTCGGCCTGATTGAGCGTCTTGAGACGTGGGAGGGGCTCGTCCGGCGGCCCGAGCCTTCGAAATCGGGCTTCTGGAACGGGTTGTTGTATCCATTGTGGGACGCCAACGGGTTGGCCTTTCTGGTGATCTTCCCGATAATGTGGTGGCTGATCGCGCTGCCGACATTCGAGTACGCGAGCGCCGTGGTCGGCGGCGAGGCGGGGGAGCTGGGACCGCCGGTCAAATTCTTGATTCCGTCGTTGATGGGATTGATCATCGTCTCGGGCTACACGCTGGCGTACCTGAGCCAGGTCTTCCTGTCGAGCGCGATGGGGGACTTCCGACACCCGCGATGGCCGGACCTGGATCTCTGGGAATTGGTGCGAACCGTCATCCGATGGGCCTGGGTTTTGCTTGCGGGGTTCCTGGCGGGTGGATTACCCGCCTGGATGTTTTTGAGCTCGTGCGAGGAGCCGCAACCGTTGGACTGGATCGCTTTCGGAGGCCTCCTGGCGGCGGGCGCCTTTTACGCCGAGGTGGCGTTCGTCGCCCTGATGCTGTTCGACGATCTGTCGGCGGCCAATCCGGTCACGGTCGGCCTGGCGGTCTGGCGAACCGGCCCAAGCTTCCTGCGGCCCCTGGCGTCGACCGTGATCGCCGCGACGTTGGTTGGTGGGTTCCTCTTCATCGTCCTGCACATCAAGAGCCCGTACCTGGCGATCGGGTCGTGGCTGGTCTTCTGGGGGGCGGCGTTTTACGCGGCGCTGACGTCGATGCACGAGCTGGGGCTTGAATACCATCGCAACGCGCGCAGGTTGGACTGGTTTCGCGAGAGTCGGCGCTCCTCCGGTTGACGGATTGATTGATGTTGATGGACGCTCGACGGGTGGGGGCTGACCATGTCGCGAAAAAAGCGATGGTATGATCCGGGGGCCGCCGATTCGCTGCTGCTCGTTCAGCATTCGAAGGACGACTACGAATCGTACGCGTCGCTCCGGTGGAAGCATTCCCGCAACAGCCCCGGGCTGCTCGAATGCCTGCTGTACCCGCTTTCCGACGGCCCCGGCCTGGGGCTGTTGGTGCTGTTCCCCCCGGTGCTCTGGTTGCTGTCGCTCCCGGTGTTCGACTGCATCGCGGTGCTTGAGCCGTTGGCCAAAAGCAACTGGGCGCTCGGGCTGCTGGTGGTGCCGGTGTTCATCCCGCTCATGTTCAGTTTCGGGGTGGTCCTCAGCTACTTGCTGGCCTTCCTGGGACGCGTCCTGGTGGCCAGCGCGCTGGGGGAGAACGACCACCCGCATTGGCCCGAGCTCTCGGTGGAAGACATCTCCGAGGGGGTCGCTCGATGGTTCTGGGCGCTCGTGATGGGGACGGTGATCGGCGGCTTGCCGGCGCTGGGGTACTGGCATTACCTCGGCGCGGTCGACTGGCCGACCGGCGTGGTGCTCGGCCTGTTGCTCTACCTGGCGGTCGGGTTCACGCAGTTGGCCCTGGCGGCCTCGCTGATGCACGAGACGATCACCGCGGCCAACCCGGTGACGGTGGTCGCGGCGGTCCGTCGCATTGGTCGATCGTACATCGTGCCGTGCGCGGTCGCCACTGTCGCGGTGCTGTTGACCGTCCTGGGAGTGTACAGCCTGCTCTTCCACTTGCCCAAGATGTGGATGGAGGCCGTGGCCCTCTGGGCGTTCTGGGTGTTCTTCCTCTACACCGGGATGGTCGTCCTGCGGATGCTCGGCTTGACCTATTACGCGCACGCGATGGACCTCTACTGGTTCCGTCGCCGCCCTCGGTGGGCCTCGGGCAGTCGGCCCGGCAAGCTCTACGCGAATTCATGATGGGGAG
>CALCIC010000515.1 GCA_937907405.1 uncultured Isosphaeraceae bacterium
AGATCGGCGGGGCCTTCGGCGGCGAGAAGGCCACCGGCGGCGGTCGCGAGGCCGGGTCCGATTCGTGGAAGGCCTACATGCGTCGGCAAACCTGCACGATCAACTCCGGTGATCAGATCCCGCTCGCCCAGGGGGTCCGCTTCGACGTCGAGACGTCATGACGGAGCGGTCATGCCGCGCGCGATCGCGGCCAGGGCCGAGCCCCGGTTCACGTCGACGCCGAGGGATCGATCTCCCCCCTCGCAGGCGGCGCCTCGAACCGCCACCAGATCGGGCGCGAAAGCGACGACGCCGCCGATCGTCTCGGTCGTGAGCCCGCCGGCGATCGCGAGCTTCAGACCCGCCGGCTTGACTCGGTTCGTCCAACTCAACCAGTCGGCGTCGAGTCGACCGGGGCGCGTCTTGTCGAAGGTGTCGATCAAGACCCCAGTCACCTTGGGGGCGGAGGCGGCTAAGGCTAGAATCTCGTCGGGGCTCGGAGCGCCCGCGGTTCGCCAGTCGGAGTAAACCACGGCGACCCACCGGCAAGCTCCCATCGGCAGGTCGTCCTTGAGCGTCCGCCAATGGTCGCGCCAGTCGGGTCCGGCGTGGGCCAGGCCGATCTTGCAGAACGCCAGGCCGTCGAACGAGCCCGGAGGGAGCGACGGGCGCCGGTTCCCCCGCCACTCGCTCAGTTCTCCGAGTGCGACGCTGACCGGAATGCGTGAGGCGACCGCGTCGTGGACTTCGCGCCAGACCGTCACGGAGGCGCGGCCGAGAGCGCCTTCGTCGGGTTCCTTGACGTCGATCACCGAGGCGCCGCCGGCCGCGGCCTTCCTCGCTTCATCGGCCGAACGAACGCTGACCAGCAAGCCTGTCACGGCGACCGCCTCTTGCCCTCGACGCGCGGAATCAAGAGCGAACGACGTCCTTCACGGTCGCCACGTCGGCCAGGGTGTAGCGTCGGGCCGTGGCCAGCGTGTAGACGTGCTGGATGAGCGCTCCAAGGCTGAACAGGACGGCCGTGCCGATCAGGTCGGCGATGATCGTCTTGTCGAAGAACGGGACGGCGGCGACGTAGCAGGCCGTCAGGCCCGCCAGATTCATCGGGTACATCACCCCCTCGGCCCAGACCGCGAAGTTGCTGGTGAGGAAGAGCAGGCCCGAGGCCGCCAGAGACAGGGCCGGCAGGAGCGCCGGGCCGACCTTGGGACGGCTGGCCAGAGGACCGATCAGCGTCGTCAGGGCGAACGCGCCGTAGACGGCGATCCGCGAGTAAACGTGGTACTCGGCGGCTCGATTGCTCGCCATGAACGCTCCGCCGAATCCGAAGTCGATGAGCATGTCGGAGATCACCAGGGCGGAGATGGGCACGAGCCAGGCCCATCGCAGCGGGAGCTTGGCGCCGGCGTACAGCGACACCGCGCCCATGGGAACGAGGTTCCACGGGTGGGGCGTAAGCCGGTAAGCAACCGTGACGGCGATCAGCAGAATGGCCTTGATCATGATTCAACCTCGGCAAGAGTCGACTGTGCGGGAGCCTACACTTTATCGGTTCGGCGGCTCGTCGGCAATATCCTCAAGGCGGAGAGTCGGCGAGCCGCCCGCGTCATGCTCGCGAATTCGATCAAGCCGAAAGGATTTCTCGCGTGAACTCAGATGGCAGAACGCGACGACGAACGCGACGCCCCCCTTCTGGGTGAACCGCCGGGGGCTGATCTCACGACGCCCGGCGCCGCGCGTGCCGCCGTCGTAGACGATCCAGACGCGCCGACCGTCGCGAGCCGCCCGGTCGAGTCCCTCCCATCCTCGCGGGGGCCGGGCCGCCACCGCTGGATCGTGGACGGGGTACGAGACCAGCAACTCGGCAGCCGCGCTCGGGCCGTCGAGCCGAAGCCAGAGATCCTTGACGACCATCGCATCGCCCAACGCCCGATGGCTGACCTCGGAGCCCAGCCGAAAGTGGTCGACCAGGGAGGCGAGGCGGTGGCTCCCCAGCGTCGGCAGTCGGCGCCGCGCCAGCGCCAGCGTGTCATGAACCAGTCGGGACGGCGTCGGCATCCCCGCGCGACCGAACTCCCGCCCCAGGAACTTGGCGTCGAAGTTCGCGTTGTGGGCGATCAGCGGAATACTCGGAACGGCCTCGACGAACGCCAGGAACCTCGGGAGTACGTCCGCCGCGACCGGCGCAAGTGCGAGGTCCTCGTCTCGGATTCCGTTGACCGCGCGCGCGCCGGGCGAGACGGATCGACACGGGTTGATCAACTGTTCAAATCGATCGATCTCCCGACCCTGGGAGTCGAACAAGACCGCGCCGATCTCGATCACGCGGTCGATTTCCGCGCTCAGGCCGGTGGTCTCCAGATCGAAGGCGATATACTGGTTGGTAGTCGGCATCCGTCTCATCTCTCCCTCGACCGGGACGCGGCGACCATCCTATGCCATTACGCCTGATCACTCGCCGAACCGTTCTGGCCTGCCTCGGGGCGTCGTTCGCGTCCCCCGGCTGCGCCTCGGTTCCGATCTGGACGCGTCAGAAACCGCCGTCCGATTCCAGGTGGCCCGCGCCGGACCCTCCGGCGAAACTCGACCTGGAGGCCGTCCGGTCCGCCTTGTTCGCGCTTCACAATCAGGCTCGGGTCGATGAGAAGCTGCCGACCCTTGAAATCAGTTCAAAACTCCAAGCCGCCGCTCAGAAGCACGCCGAGGAGATGGCCGAACGCCGGAAGATGACCCACACGGGCGTCGACGGCTCGACGGTTTTGGAGCGGGTCCAAAGGCAGGGATATCGTCTCAAGCGTTGCGGCGAGAACATCGCCTACGGTCATTATAGCCCCGAGCGCGTCATGGTCGGTTGGCTGGACAGCCGCCCCCATCGAAAGAACATCCTCGGCGGCTTCAACCAAATCGGCGTCGGTTACGCGACCGCCAAAAACGGCACGCCGTACTGGTGCGTTAATTTCGGACTTCTCGCACGGTCTCGCTGACGCCCCGGTCCACCGTTCGTCGTGTATGCTTCAGGCGTCTCGATGACGGAGCAGAGCCGCCGTCTCCGGAGAGGCGCAGTCTTGCGCGGGAAGGATCGAGGAAAATGATCACGCGAAGTCGGTTAAGTCTAGCACTCGCCTGTCTTTTGATTCCTGCGGCCGCCGGCTGCCGTTCGTCCGGAACGACCCGCGCCTTGGGACCGTCGGTGTCGTCAAGCGTCGACGGCGACGTTCCGGTCGTGATCGACGAGCCGCCGATCGGGCCGTCTCCCACGGTCAGCTACATCGACCGTCACCCGCTGTTCTCGAAGCCTCGGGAGTATTACGAGAAATCGGCAAGCAACAACAAGCTCGTGAAAACGGCCTCCGCGACCTTCGTCGGCGTGCCGGCGGGGATCTACGGCGAGGTCAAGCAGATCTTCGTGGGCGCGCCTCCGGCCGTCGTCCGATGAGCCGGGACGACGGACGCCCCGCGACCGATCGACCGGCGGCGGGGCGTCGAGAGTTTGCGCGTCGCCTCAACGGTCGGGGATGACCTTGAGCGAGTTGAACTGCTTGCCTTCGAGCGACTCCAGGAACGCGCCGCCGCCGGTGGAGACGTGGCTGACCTTGTCGGCGTAGCCGAACTTCTCGACGGCCTCGGCCGATTCGCCGCCGCCGACGGCGGTCACGCCGGGCGCGTCGGCGAGGGCCTTGGCGACCGCCTTGGTCCCCTTGGCGAACGCCTCGACCTCGAACATCCCCATCGGCCCGTTCCAGACGACGGTGCCGGCCTCCAAGATCGTCTGCGCATACAGCTCGATCGTCTTGGGGCCGACGTCCATGCCGAACCAACCCTCGGGGATCTCCGGGCCGTCGACGACCTTGGTCTGGGCGCCGGCCTCGGGCTTGTCGGCGATCAGATGGTCGACCGGCAGGACGATCTTGCCTCCGGCCGATTCGAGCAGCGCGCGCGCGACGTCGAGCTTGTCGGCCTCGACCCGGCTCTTGCCGATCTCGTGCCCCTGGGCCTTGAGGAACGTGTACGTCATCGCCCCGCCGACCAGGAGCTTGTCGACCTGCTTGAGCAGGCTCTCCATGACCAGGATCTTGTCGGAGACCTTGGCCCCCCCCATCACGGCGACGTACGGACTCCTGGGGTTCTTGAGCAGCGTATCGAGGATCTTGAGTTCCTTCTCGACGAGGAACCCGATCGCGCGCTTCTCGGCCGGGAACTGCTCGGGGACGGCGACCATCGAGGCCTCGTCGCGATGGCAGGTGCCGAAGGCGTCGTTGACGTAGGCGTCGGCGAGCCCCGCCAGCTCCCTGGCGAACTCGGGGTCCCCCTTCTTCTCCCCCTTGTTGAACCGGACGTTCTCCAGCACAAGGATTCCGCCCGGCTCGAGGTCGGCGGCCAGCTTCCTGGCGCTCGGGCCGACGGTGTCGTCGGCCTTCTCAACGGGACGGCCGATCAACTCTTGCAGCTTGGCCGCCACGACGTCGAGCTTGAACGGGGCGTCGGCCGCCGGATCGCCCCCCTTGGGGCGGCCGAGGTGGCTGACGAGGATGAGGCTGCCGCCGCGGTCGAGGACGTTCTGGAGCGTGGGCAAGGCCGAACGGATGCGGCGATCGTCGGCGACCGCTCCGTCCTTCGTCTGAGGCACGTTGAAGTCGACCCGGACGAGGACCTTCTTGCCCTTCACGTCCAGATCGCGAACCGTCTGTTTCGGCATCGATGTTCCCTGAATAGCAGTCGTCGGGTCGCGGGGGACTGGCTCCGACTGCGAAGATGAGCCCGGGCGCACATTTTCATGTTGCGCTGTTCGTTCGGGCCGACTGAAAATCCCTTCCCCCCCCGGGAGAAGGTGGCCGGAACGGCCGGATGAGAGTCGTGGGATTTCGAGGTTGATTCGTTCGTATGAACCGGAATCCGTGAGGGCTCCGACGACCCTCATCCGCCCCTTCGGGGCGCCTTATCCCGGGGGGAGAAGGAAATTCGGCCCTTGACCCGTGTGCGATCCGAACGAAAACCGCGCAGCATCAAAATTTGCGTATAGGACTTATGGTCCACAGTCGATCGCGCCTTCCCCGTTGAAGAGAAAGGCGCGATCGACCTTGTTGAACTCAGTACGCGCCCAGCTTGCTGATCAGCTCGGCGGTGCGGTTCGAGTAGCCCCACTCGTTGTCGTACCAGGCGACGGTCTTGGCGAGGTTGCCCTCGATCACGATCGTCTGGTCGGGGACGAAGATGCAGGAGTACGGGTTGCCGACGATGTCGCTGGAGACGATCGGGTCTTCGTTGTACTCGATGATCCCCTTGAACGCCCCCTCGGCGGCGGCCTTCATCGCGGCGTTGATCTCTTCCTTGGTGACGCTCTTCTTGAGGACCGAGGTCAGGTCGGTCATCGATCCATCGGGCACGGGGACGCGGACGGCGAAGCCCGTCAGCTTGCCCTTCAACTCGGGGATGACCTCTCCCACGGCCTTGGCGGCGCCGGTCTTGGTCGGAATCACGTTCACGGCCGCCGCGCGGGCGCGGTACAAATCGCTGTGGACCTGGTCGGCCACGCGCTGGTCGTTCGTGTAGGCGTGGATCGTCGTCATCAGGCCCTTCTCAATGCCGAAGGTGTCGTTGAGCACCTTCGCCATCGGTCCCAGGCAGTTGGTCGTGCACGAGGCGTTGGAGACGATCTTGAGCTTCGGGCTCAGGACGTGGTCGTTGACGCCCAGGACGATCGTGGCGTCCAGCTCGTCCTTGGCCGGGGCGCTCAAGATCACCCGGTCGGCGCCGGCGTCGACGTGCTTCTGGAGCGCGGCCCGGCTGGTGAAGAAGCCCGTCGATTCGAGGACGACCTTGGCGCCCAGATTCTTCCACGGGATGTTGGCCGGGTCGCGCTCGGTGGTGATCGCGATCTCCTTGCCGTTGACCACGATCGACTTCTCACGCCCTTCGACGGTCCCCTTGAAGCGGCCGTGGACGCTGTCGTACTTCAGCAGCAACGCCAGGTGCTTGGGATCGGACAGGTCGTTGATCGCCACGACGTCGAACTTCTCGGGCTGCTCGGCCAGCACCCGGAACACCAACCGCCCGATTCGGCCGAAGCCATTGATACCGACACGCACGGACATCTTGAAAACCTCCTGGGACACTCGGCGAATTCAATCGACAAGGATGGGGTATCGCCAAAGTATGTTCAGACTTCTACATTCGCGGAGCATGACGTTCCGATCGGCCTCGCGGACGGCCCTCGAATCAGAGAGGACGGAGAGAACCCCGCGGCGTCGACGGCCCTGCTCGCTCCGCCGGGGAACAGGTGCGCCTTTCCATAGAATCAGACCGTATTTTCGACGAATTGACAAGGGATTCGTCCTTTCACCTCCCCCGCTCAGGCGCGCCCTCCACTCCACGAAGCCTCCGACGCCGCGACGACTTCAACCATGCTTGACCCCATCCGGGTTCGTTGACTTCTGGAATCGGCGCAGGGTTCGGAAGGCGGACGCGGACCATCGCTCGCGATGAACGTCGGCGACGACGGCCAGGACGATCACCGCGCCGCTGATCAGCCGCTTGGCGGGCTCGCTGGCCCCGACGTGGTCCAGTCCGGTCTGAAGGACCGCGATGATCAGGACGCCGAGGAAGCTCCGCAGCACCGACCCGCGCCCCCCCATGAGACTGGTGCCGCCGATCACGACCGCCGCGATCGCCCCGAGTTCCATGCCGTTGCCGCCGTTGGGGTCGGCCGACGACACGCGCGAGACCTGAAAAACCGCCGCGACCGCCGCCGCCAGGCCCGAGAGCACGAACGTCGCCAGCTTGGTCGGCCGAGGATCGACGCCCGACAGCCGCACCGCCTCCTCGTTCGTGCCGATTGCGATCATGTATCGCCCCATGATCGTCCGGGTCAGCAGAATATGGCCCAGCGCCACGATCGCCAGCGCGATCAGAAACCCGGTCGACGCCCCCAGCCCCGGAACCGGCCGCGCGATCCACTCGACCCGAGGGCCGAGGTACTTCGTCTCCGAACCCGTGATCAAATACGTCGCCCCCCGCGCCGATTCGAGCATCCCCAGCGTGACGATGAACGACGGGATCGACCACAAAACCGAGACCATCCCGTTGATCAGCCCGCAACCGGCGCCGACCGCCAGGCAAGCCAGCAGCGCCAGCCCGAACGGCCAGTTCCAGTCGGCCATCGCGATCCCCAGCACCGCCCCGGAGAGCGCCATCACCGAGCCGACCGAGAGGTCGATGCCGCCGATCACCAGCACCAGGGTCATGCCCACGGCCACGACCGTCAGGTCGGCGAACTGGTTGACGATCGTCTTGACGGTCTGCGGCGACCAGAAGTGGTCGCTGAACCAACCGAACGCCGCGACCA
>CALCIC010000516.1 GCA_937907405.1 uncultured Isosphaeraceae bacterium
TGGCACGGCCGGCGACGAGCATTCCGCCTGCGAGACAGGCGGCGATCATCAGGGCGGCCGTCGCCTTGACGGGCACGGACGCCGCGAGGCCCGCGGCCTGCGTCGCCAGGGCGAGGACGAGGAGCGTCGGCGAGCCACCCGCCGCGAGGGCCGAGGCCGATCGGACGGCGGCGGCGAGTGCGACCCGCCAGGCGTCCGCCGGCGCCGCGATCGGGACGAGAGAGGGCTCGACGCCCCGGAGCTCCAGTCGCTCGCGAAGCCGCTTGCGAGCGCGGGCGAGTCTGCCGCCGACCGTCCCCGGCGGGCAGCCGAGGAGCTCGGCGGCCTCGTCGCGAGTCAACCCCTCGAGATCGCAAAGCACGATCGGCGCCCGATAGCGCGTCGGCAGTCGGTCGATCTCCTGGCGGATCACGCCGACGATCTCCGAGCGTTCGGGTTCGTGCTCGCCCGATGATTCCGGCCGGCGCGCCACGAGAGCCTCGCGCTTCACGCGACGACTTCGCGACCTCCGGGCCTGCCGCGCCACGCGACGGGCGACCCGGTGCAGCCAGCCGCCAAGTGAGGCGCCGACGGGGAAGCCGCCGAGACGGTTCAGCAGGACCAGAAACGTCGCCTGGAACGCATCGTCGGCGTCTCCGGAAGGTCCCAGCGATCCTCGACAGACGGCCATGACCATCGGCCCGTGCCGCGCCACGAGCGCGGCGAACGCGGCGTGATCGCGCGTGGCGGCGAACCGCTCGGCGAGCTGCGCGTCGGACAGGCTCAGCGACGATCCTTCGTTCAAAAGCCGATGAAGCAGAGGTTGCGAACGACTCAAAGGTGCCTGGGCCATCGGATCAATCTCCTCCGCCGCCGTCACGCCGGTGCGATGCCTTCCTCCACAGATGTTGTACGTGACGAGAATGGCCGCCGTCGCCGGAATTGATACACCATTCTCCCCCGTCAGCCGCCTTCGCGGTCGAGAGCGGACTCACGGCTTCCGCGCGACCTGGTCCGATCGGGGGAGGCGCGCGAGGGTGGCGCGGGCGAGGTCGGCGGCGATGGAGCGGTCGACGGCGTGGTCGGCGACCCAATCCAGGTGGACGCGGGCGTCGTCGGGCTTGTCCTTGCGGATCAGGTCGAGGGCCAGGATCGTGTGGACCTCGGCCTTCTGGACGTCGTTGCCCGCCCTGGCGAGGAAGTCGCGGTCGGAGAGGTCGCCGTTTAGGTAGAGCAAGGCCGCCTTGGGCCAGGCGTCCTGACGCGGCAGCTTGGACAGTGCGTCTTCGAGGAACTTGTACGCTTCCGGCTCGCGGCCGGCGCGGCGGGCGCCGAGCGCCCCGAGCAGCGCCATGTACGAAGACGCGGGGTCGCCCCAGCCCTTCAGGTTCAGGAACGCGTGCGCGTCGATCTCGGCGCCGTCCACGTCGGCGCAGAGCCGGGACCAGCCCCGGGCGATGTAGACGTCGGCCCGGCGCGGGTCGGCGGCGACGGCCCGGTCGTATTCGGCGATCGCGCCGGTCCAGTCCCCTTCCGCCTGGCGGGCGCGGCCGCGCTCCAGGAACGCGTCGACGTCGGCCGAGGCGTCGTGGATCGGCGTCTGGTTCCGGATCGCCATCGCGTTCTTCGACATCTCCTCGAACAGCTTGACGCTGCCGCCGTACGCGGCGACCAGCCGGGGGCTGAGTTCGCCGGCGGCCTCGTAATCGGCCAGCGCCTGATCCTTGAGCCCGAGCTTGGCGAACACGTTGCCCCGGTTGAAGTGGACGACGGCGTTCTTGGGCGCGAGTCGGACCGCTTCGCTGAGGTCTTCGATCGCGCGGTCGTAGCGGCCGATCATAAAGTACGCCAGCCCGGCGTTGGAGTACGCGCCGGCGTTCTTGGGGTCGAGCTTGATCGCCCGGTCCAGATCGGCGACGGCCTCGTCGTATCGACCCATGCTGTTGTAAGCCGCTCCGCGATTCTGGTACGCCTTGGCCTGCTTGGGGTTGATGGCGAGCGATTTGTCGAGCTCGACGAGGGCGTGTTGATACCGCCCCATGCGGACGAGGACGCCGCCGAGGTCCTTGTGCGCCTCGGCGTCGTCGGGGATGAGCCGGGCGACGGTCGCGAAGTCGGCGAGCGCCTCCTCGTTGCTCCCCAGCCGCGACCGCAGGCCGCCGCGGAGGCTGTAGGCGAACGCGAACCGGGGGTCGAGCGCGACCGCCTTGTCGTAGTCGACCAGCGCCCGGCCCTCCTCCTTCATGTCTTCCAGCAGCCGGCCGCGACTCGCGAACGCCCGGGCGTAACCGGGGCCGAGTCGGACGGCGTCGTCAAGATCGGCGAGCGCCTCGGTGTACGCCCCGAGGGCGCGGTGGACGTCGCCCCGGCCGATGTAGGTGTTGGGGTCGGCGCCGTACTCGGCGATCGCCTGATCGTACTCCATCAGGGCTTCCTGATGGCGGGCCGTCCGATAGTAGACCTGGCCCAGGCCGGCGTGGGCGATGGACCTCGCCTCCTGAACCTTCTCATTCCGCTTCAGCGTTATGTGTATAGCGCCGTCGAGGAGCGGCGTTGACCAAAGCCGGATCGCGCGGGCGAATTCGGATTCGGCCTCGTCGTACCGGCTGAGCATCAAGAGCGCGACGCCGCGGTCGGGGTGGCCCGACGGATTGAGCGGATCGCGGTGGATGATGCGGTCGAAGTCGACCATGGCCTTCGTCGGCCGGTCCAGACGCAGGTAGCTGTTGCCGCGCCGGACCAGCGCCTCGACGTCGTTGGGATGACGCTCCAGCACCACGTCGAGCCGCTCGACGGCGTCGGCGTACCGGCCGGCGTCGTAAAACGCGAAGCCCTCCTGACGCTCACGATTCGTCGAAGCCGCATGGACCGAAGATCCGGAAAGCGTCGACAAGGTCAGGATTATCGCCAGAGTGGTTCTCGTCGCCCTCATTGCGCACGACCGTCCTTGTCGTTCGACGCCTCGCCTCGGCTCGGATCGGATTGGATCGACCTAACCTAGGTTTCGGTCGGAGCGAGGGGGAGTCGTCGCGCGAGTCGGCGCGGCGGCGAAGCCGGCGGGGGGGTTCTAGCGGCCCTGCCTGGAAGCGCGAGAAATCCGGCTGTCGGGCCGGTTCGCGTTATTCGGTCTCGACGATCGAGTGGACGACGTCGCGGACGAGGTCGGCCAGTTCGTCGGGGCCGAGGTCCGACCACTGGCCGAACGCCAGGAACGTCCGCCGAGGAGTGCGAAAGCAGCGGATCAAGGCCGAGTTGGTCATATCGAGCGCGAAGAACTCCAGGTCGTGCCCGGTCGCGGCGTGATCGCCGATGGCTTCGAGCACTGGCGTCGATTCAAGGTCGGCGTACTCGTCGCGCATCGCCTCAAGAGCCGACTCGGCGACCTCGGCCGGGTCGGGACACGATTCGTCGGACGTGATCAGGGCGAACCCGAGGCCGTCGGGGTCCTGCACGGCCACGGTGCGGACCTCGTCCACGTCGGTCACTTCCAGTTCCCAGTGGGGAGGGTACTCGAAGCGAACACCGTCTTCGTCGTAGATTTGGACGTTCACTCCGCGCTCCCGTTGACAGCCCGACCGCAGCCTTCCGTCGCCCGAATAATCGGCGTTCATCCTACCATGGCGACGCCTGGGCCGCCAACGGCCTGGAATCGACCCGACGCGCAATCGAAACGCCGCGCGCTTGGTGGTCGAAGCGCGCGGCGAGGGTTGACGGCGCGCGGCGGTCAATACGAGTCGGCGCTGACGACCTCGCCCCCTTGCGAGCTGGAAAGGGCCTGATAGGTGGGCTGACTGACCGAGTTCTTGACGAACCTCACGCTGCCGTCGCAGAACCCGACGTTGACGCCGCCGCTGTGCCTGCTTCGGGCGCCGATGATCACGACGCCGTCGGCCCCGCCGATGCAAGGCGGGTTGTTCAGCGCCGGGTAGTTGCAATATCCGCTGCTCTGCATCCAGTCGGGTTTTGAGGAATTGGGGGGTAGAAAGCCCGTGAAGTTGGCGGCGTAGGCCCAGTGCGAGAAGCCTCGCAGGTCCAACGTGGCGCCGCTCACTCCCACGACGACCTCCGAGGTCATCATCGTGTTGCTCAAGCCGTCGGTGATCGATGCAAAGTCGACGCCTCCGCCCATGGTCGCCTGACCGGTCGCCGCGGTGACGTCAGGGAGCGGCGCGCCAATGTCCGAGAACGGGGCCCCCAGGAAAGCATACTGACGGCCGTTGTCCATGAAGTAGGGGACGAAGACCGCGCCGTTGAAGCTCCCCTGCTGCATCGTGATGTTGCCGAAATTGACCACGTAGTTCTGTGATCGAACGCTCCGACCCAACACGATCACGCCGGCGGTCCTGTCGTTGTTGCCGTCGCTCGGGCAGTTGTATGCGTCGACCCGAGTCGAGGAGACCGTGATGTTGCAGGGGCCTCCGTACCGGAACAACCCTTCGCTCGGATAAGTGGAAAGCTTCGCGTTGTTGTTGCCCGAGTTGTTCCAGGCGTTGAACAGCGCCTGTTGCTCGACGAACGGAAGCAGCGGAATCAGCCAGGTGCCCCAACAGCACCCGCGCGTCCCCTGGGGAAGAACCCCGTTGCTCGATTGATAATTGTGCATCCCCAGGCCGATCTGCTTGAGGTTGTTGATGCACTGCGCCCGGCGGGCCGCCTCGCGAGCCGACTGCACGGCCGGCAGCAGCAGCGCGATCAGGACCGCGATGATCGCGATCACGACCAGCAGCTCGATTAACGTGAAACCCAGCTTATGCGATTGCGTCTTCATCCAGGGAATCCTCCGACGGTGGTCGAACCGAGCCGGATCGAGACGACGGCGCGCCGTCGTGAAACCCGGCTCGTCGGTCGATTCACTCGCTGGTCAATTCAAAGTCAGCCTTGGTCGAGGCGCTCGTCTTGACCTCGGCGGTCAGTTTCGAAGCCGCGTTGTATCGAGCGGGGATCATCTCCGCCTTGGACTTCTTCGGCGACGCCGGCATGCCCGGCACCGCCTCGGCCTCGGCCGCCCGGCCTCCTCCCGATCGGATCGACACCCGATACACCCCGACCGTCGGGCCGTCCGCGCCGCCGATCGAATACGCGCCGTCGACGATCACCGCCCCAGTCGACACGGTCGCGCCGCCGCCGGGCTCGGGATCGAATGCGATCATCCCCTTGGCCAGCCGCGCGCCGTCCAGGTCGACCTTGCCGTAGACGACCCGTCGACCATCGGCGTCCCCGCCGTCGCAGCCGACGGCGGCCGAAGCCAAGCAGACCAACCCGCATCGCAAGGTCAACGATCGGATCATGCCCTCGCCTCTCGATTGGAAGCCGGTCGACCGACTAGTCAAGCGGCCCGCCGACCACGAATTCGCTCAGCGCGGACCATGGGCCTCGGGCGTCCAGGATCTGGAAAGCTAAAGCGCGCAAACAGGCCGGGGTTGCGATCGAAAGGTCCGGCCGCGACGGCGAGAAGCCGTCGTGCTGCTGGAGACGCGTGACGTTCAACAGGGCAAGTATGCCGCATCAAGACGCCATGTCAATTTATCAACCAGGCCGCCCTCGATCACCAATTCATTAGGACTCGTCAAAGGGCCAATGGGGCGGATTGAGCGGATTATCAAGGGGGGATGCTGTGACGATTGATCGGCGACCGCTCTCGACTTCGCCGGTCCGGAACGGACGAGGGATCCGTCTCAGGCAGGGGGGAGCGGACGCGCCGCAGTATTCTTGACAGGTCGGCTCGTCGTCGAGGTTCGTCGAACCGATCGGTCGGCCGTCGACGATGCGGCGCAGCACCCGCCTCATCACGGGGTCGTGCATTAATTCGACGGCGATGTGGCGGCCGAGGAGTCGATACGTGTTCATTTTCGAGGGAGAGTAGAACTGGTCCATCGGGTCGTCGTCCGGGAACGAGGCGGCGGCGGCGCCGTGAAGCAGGGCGTCCCCCTCGTCGCCGGTGAGCGTGGGACGAAGGTACACGAGCAGCCCGCTCCCACCCTCGGGGTACGTGATCCGGGCGAAGACGAAGTGCTCCTGAGAGAGGTTGAGCCCGGCCGAGACCTCGTCCCGTCCGGCGGGGCTGAGCTTGGGATCGCTTGGAGCGGGCGGATTCTCGGCTGCGTCCGGTTGCTTCGGTTTCTCAGAATCGCCCCTGAGGACATTAACCGTCACGACGTTCTTGCCCGCCTTCTCTCCGCTCCCCTTCTCTCCGCCCGCCATCGAACGGACGGGTAGGACCAGGCTAAGCCCCGTCGACCGCTTGTGTCGGCAGTGAGCCTCGTCGACCTTCGAAACCTCGCCGCCCTTGTGCAAGAACGCGCGTGAGCTGAGGAACGGGCCGATCTCGACGCCGTCGACGCTCGCCTGCTGGAGGACCTGGACCAAGGCGTCGAACCGACGCGCCGCATTCTGCTCCGATCGATCCTCCTGGCTGCAGTCCGAGGCGACGATCAGGGTGCATCGGCGTCGCAAGAGCGAGTACAGACCGAGGTTTTCGACATGCGCGCCGTCGGTCAGCATGTACCGACTGTCCCCTTCGTCGTCCACGCCCAGGGACTGGCAGGCGTGGAACTTCAGACTCTCCCAAGTACTTCGCTCCTCGAACTCGCGAGGATGGCGGACCCAGCTTCCGGTCTGAATGTTGAGCAGGTGCAGCACCGCCGAGAGGGCGGGGTTGGCCACGGTCCCAGGCGCAAGGAACGCCCCGGAAATCGCCACGATCTGGCCGATGTCGAGACGGTTCCTTCGGGCGAACTCCTGTCTCCAGATCTGTTCACCGGGGGATTTCGGATTCTCTTCTTCGACTTCGCGCCTCCGCCAGAACTTCGTTTCGCCCGAGCCCACCGCGATCGGCGAGAATTCGAAGATGTTGAGTGGGAGTTCGGGTTCCTGGCCCAACCAGCGGTTCCCTTCCAGCGTGGCGTTGAACAGGAGCAAAGGCGCGCGGCGCGGATTCGGTGGACCGTTCCGTCCGGACTCGTGTCCGCGGTAGGTCCGCTCGGTCTCGTAGAGGAAGCGCTTGGGTTTTTTGCCGGGCGGAACCTTCACCCAGTTGCTGATGACGTGGGCGCGATAGAACGCGTGCAGCGAAAACGTATTGACGTCGACCGCGCAGCACAGGCCCCAGACGACGAGCGCCGCCAAGGCGATCCGCAACCGCGTCCACTGGTCCTCGATCCAGACGATCGACGAGAAGACGACGTGATCCCGGCGATCCCTCATGATGACGGGAAGATAGAGATTCAGGGCGTAACGATTATTGTTGCGGACGGCTGATTGGAATGCGGCGGAGTCCTTGACCTTCGGATCCTCTAAAGCCGCCGCCTCCAGCACGCGCGCCCGCTCCCGATACCGCCGTTCGAGCCC
>CALCIC010000517.1 GCA_937907405.1 uncultured Isosphaeraceae bacterium
CGCCCTCACCCAATCCCGACGCCGACGCCGAGAAGGACCGGCCGCAGCCGAAGAAGAAGCGTTGATCGAAGCCCGAATCATCCCGATCGGCAGGCCGCCTCTCCCTTCACGGACGTCGGAAGCCCAGCAAATCATTGGCAATCGAGGGGATCGCCCTGGGAAGCGCGAGGGGGTCGTCGCGACCCATGCCGAATAAACAATCACTTGCGCGTCGGGCTGGTGGTTCGAGCAAATCCGTGACAGGAGAGGTAGAATCATCGACGATCATTCCGTGTCTTCAGATACGTCCCGCGTCGAAGGTGGAAGGCGGTCGATTCCGTGTCGATGATCGGCGAATATCTTCGGGTCGCCCCGGACGAACTGGCGAAGCTCAAGGTGAGCACGACGTCGATCGTCGACTACCTCTATCCCGAAGACGAGAGCGAGCATCCTCCGGAGCGACGGCACGACGTCGACAAGGCCTGGCACGCGATCCACTACCTGTTGAACGGCGCCGCGTGGGAAGGGGAGCCCCCGCGGTTCAACGCCGTCCTGGGGGGCGAACCGATCGGCGACGACGATCTCGGCTACGGCCCCGTTCGCTTCCTGACAGGCGACGAGGTCCGGGAGGTCGCCGACGCGCTCGAGGACGTCCCGGTGTTCGTGCTGATGGAGCGCTTCGACCCCGAGGCCCTGGACGAGGCGGAAATCTACCCCGAATCCTGGGGGTCCGACGACGTCGGGCGCGACTACATTTCGGCCCATTACACGGGACTCGCGGAGTTCTTCCGGACCGCCGCGCGCGCCGGCGACGTGATGCTGGTTTATCTGAGTTGACCCGCGCCTCGGCCGACTTCAAGCCCGCTCGCACCGGGTGCGGCGCCTCCGAGAAGCCCCACGAGACTCCACCATGAGCGAATATCAGTACTACGAATTTCGGGCGATCGACCGCCCCCTCGACTCCGAACAGATGGACGAACTCGGAGACCTCTCGTCCCGCGCCGAGGTCACGCCGACGAGCTTCACCAACACGTACAGCTACGGCGACTTCAGGGGCGATCCGTCCAAGCTGATGGACCGCTACTTCGACGCGTTCGTCTACGTCGCCAACTGGGGCACGCATCGTTTGATGTTCCGCATCCCCTGGAGTTTCGTCGACGTCGACACGTTCGAGACCTATTGCGACGGCGAGGTCGTCTCGCTCACCGTTGGGAAAAACCACGTGGTGCTCGAATTCTCGTCCGACGACGAGTCGGACGACGAGTGGTCCGCGGGGGAATCCTGGATGCCCTCGCTGGTGTCGATCCGCGACGAACTGATGCGTGGCGACCTGCGGGCGCTCTATATCGGCTGGCTCGCCTCGCGCGGCTGGGACGAAGAAGAGGACGACGACGAGCGCGAGCCCCCCGTTCCGCCCGGCCTGGCGAAACCGTCGGCGGCGCTGCGGGCGCTGATCGACTTCTTGCGAGTCGATGAAGACCTGCTCGAAGCGGCGGCGGCCGGCAGCACCGGCGAGGCCGTCGCCGCGCCCTCGCGGGCGGAGACGGCCCGGTGGGTCGAGACGCTCCCCGCCGCGGACAAGGACGCCTACCTGGTGAGGTTCCTCGCCAACGAGGGGGACGTCGTGCTCCGGGCCGAACTCTCCAAGCGGTTCCGCGAGGCGACCGCGCCGAAAGGAAAGTGTCATGCTCGGGCCGACGGCCGGCGGACGGTCGCTGAGTTGCTCGCGGCGCGCGACGCCTTGGCTGAGGAGAAGTCCCTCAAGGCGTCGGAGCGAGCGGCCAAGGAGCAAGCGCGCCGCGACCGCGAGCAGGCTGAGGCGCGAACCCGGCAACTGGACCAGTTGGCCCGCCGCGAGTCCGCCGCCTGGCGCGAAGTCGAGCAGTTGATCGTCACGAAGAAACCCAAGGACTACGACCGCGCGGTCGCCTTGCTGGTGGATCTCCACGACCTGGCCGTCCGATCCGGCCGGGCCGAGGAGGCCGCGAACCGAATCCGTGAACTCCGGGAGCGACACGCCAACAAGCCCAGCCTGATCAAGCGGTTCGACGGGAGGAAGCTTGGGAAATGAGTCGCTCCGCGCGAGCGATATTCGCCGAGAGCGGGCGACGAGGCCGGTCGACCTTGAGAATTTGATATACTGGGCGCCCGCCCGATCGGGGCCGGAGTACGTCGCAACGGATGGAGGGAGCCTTGGAACAGAAGACCGACCGCAAGAACCTCGTGGCGCAGCAGAAGGCGCTGGCTATCAACCTGGACCCGCGAAAATACGGAACGTTCGCCGAGATCGGCGCCGGCCAGGAAGTGGTCCGGTGGTTCTTCCAGGTGGGGGGCGCGGCGGGGACCATCGCCAAGAGCATCTCGGCCTACGACATGACCGTCAGCGACGCCATCTACGGTCCCTCGCCCCGCTACGTGTCGCGCGATCGGTTGCAGACGATGCTCGATTACGAGTACGCCCTGCTCCAGGAGCGTCTCCAGGAGAAGCGCGGGAACGACACCGACTTCTTCGTGTTCGCCGACACGGTGGCCGCGCGCAACTTCAAGGGGACCAACGAGTGCCACGGTTGGATGGGCATCAAATACCAGGCGACGCCCGGCGCCGAGCCCTCCCAGATTTTGATTCACGTCCGGATGCTCGACAAGGACAACGTCGCTCAGCAACAGGCCCTGGGGATCATCGGCGTCAACCTGATCTACGGCGCGCTCTACCATTACGCGGCCCCCGACGACCTTCTGAACTACCTGATCGACGACCTCTCCGCCGAGCGGATCGAGGTGGACATGATCAAGTTCTCCGGGCCTGAGTTCCAGTCGATCGACCATCGCCTGATGAGCCTGAAGCTCGTCCAGCTCGAGCTCAGCGACGCGGCGATGTTCTCGGCCTCCGGCGAGGTCTTGCAGCCGTCCGAAGTGCTCCACAAGAAGTCGATCCTGGTGGAGCGCGGTTCGTTCCGCCCGGTCACGCACGTCAACATGGACATGCTTTACTCTTCGAGGCAACAGTTCGTCGACCACCTCGGCATGCGCAAGGAAGGAGAGGGCGAACCCGAGGTGGTGACCCTGATGGAACTGACCATGCGCAACCTGCGCGCCCCCGGCGGCGAGATCGATTACGACGACTTCCTCGCCCGAGATCGGAAGAGCACACGTCTGAACTCCAGTCACCTTGTAATCTCGTA
>CALCIC010000518.1 GCA_937907405.1 uncultured Isosphaeraceae bacterium
GCCGTCAGCCACGCTCACCGCGATGTTGGGATTGTCCGAGGTGGCGGTGAACGTCTGGCTTGGGCTGGTGGTCCCGCTGCCGTCGAGCACGACCTGATAGCCTTCCGGCTGCTGGAGCGCCAGGTTGTTGATGGGCGCGAGCGAGGCCGTGAGCAGTTGGCGGACCTCAAGCGATTCGAGGGCGGGACGCTGCTTCGATCGCCGCGCGACCTGTCGCCCTTGTCCGCTCGCGGCCGAGTTGGCGAGGAACAGGCTGGTTCGTAGTATCCGGTCCCACATGCGCGGCCTCCTGGCGCTTCGATGGCTCGACCCGGCCCCAACGTCATGTCGAGAGGCGATCGGGCTTGACGATTCCAACACGAGTATCGGACGAACGGGATTTCCCGCTTGAGCCCCTTTGCCCTGGATCGGCGACGATCCATGAAGCCGTTCGAGGAAGGGATCGGCCGCCGCCGGGCGAACGGTTGAGCGCCGCCGAGCCGAAGACCGCCGCTGGAGCTATAACCTGTTTCGTTAATTCGACTTACCAATAGAAGCCAAGCATTTGTGATTGACACGACTGGACTGTGGGCCTATAGTGACCGCATGGACCCTCTTCGGTGCATGCACGTAATGGGTCTCACATCTCCCGCAGACGATTGGAAATCTTGTCGAGCCGAAGACCTTGGCGGCGCACGGACGTAAGGGGTGGAGACGAGCCCCGCTGGAACGAGCACGATCTCATGCAGATCCCCGAATCAAACAGCGGGCGCGAACGTCCCGCGAGCCCCGCCTCGCGAGACGACGTCTCGGCCGCGCGCGGCGAGTCGGGATCGACGTCCGACCGGCCGACGATCGTGCGGGGGTCGAGCAGCCCTTCAAGGCAGGCTTCGGGGCTGGGCCGGGGGGGGGCGTCGATCCCGCTGCCCCAGCCCGGCCAGGTCATCGACACGTTCGTGCTTGAGGAAGCGATCGGGGCCGGCGGGATGGGCGCCGTCTTCCGCGCGCACGACGCCAAGCTCGACCGCGAAGTCGCGCTCAAGCTCCTGCCGCCCGACCAGACCGACGACCCCGAGGTCGTCCAGCGGTTCTATCAAGAGGGCCGATCGGCCGCCCAGCTCGACCACGAGAACATCGCGCGGGTGTACAGTCTGGGCCAGGACGGGGCCTACCACTACATCGTCTTCGAGTACATCGAGGGGGTGACGGTCCGTCGCAAGGTGGACCTCAACGGCCCCTTGCCCCTGAATGAAGCGGTGGACGTCACGCTTCAGATCGCCGAGGCGCTCGTCCACGCGACGAATCGCGGGGTGGTCCATCGCGACATCAAGCCGTCGAACATCATCCTGACGCCGCAAGGGCGGGCGAAGCTGGTCGACATGGGGCTGGCGCGACGATTCGAGCGGCAGACCGACGTCGGGCTGACCCAGACCGGGATGACGCTGGGGACGTTCGACTACATCAGTCCCGAGCAGGCGCGCGACCCGCGCGACGTCGACGTTCGGAGCGACCTGTATTCGCTCGGCTGCACGCTGTTCCACATGCTCAGCGGCCAGCCGCCGTTCCCCGGCGGGACCGTTCTGCAGAAGCTGCTTCAGCACCAGGAGGAGGCGCCGCCGGACATCCGGGCGCTGAACCCGGCCGTGCCGGCCGAACTCGCCCGGGTGTTGACCAAGCTGATGGCCAAGGACCGCGAGCACCGCCATCAGTCGCCCGAGCAACTCGTGCGCGACTTGCTGACCCTCGCGGGTCAGCAGGGCTTGACGCTCTCGCTGTCGCGGGTCCAGACGCCGGCGTGGACGTCCCAACCGCGACGGCCGTCGTGGGAGCGACACCTGGTCTACCTGGTCCCCACGGCGGGCTTCCTGTTGCTGGCGGCCCGGCTGCTGTGGTGGGGGCGCCGCTCCACGGCCGCCGGCGCCGCTGGGGGGGGCCGCCGCCGATCGACCTCCAGCGGTCGAGGTCGGCGCCGGCGCCCGAAACATCAGCGTCCGCCCGACCGACGACCTCGCGGCGGCGCTCGCCTCGGCGCCGCGGAAGGCGGTCGTGACCCTCACCGACGACGGCCCCTATCTGCTGGGAGGCCGGATCGGCGTCCCGCGCGGCGACGCCCCCTTGCTCGACCGCGACCTGAAGATCCAGGCGGCGCCCGGCAAGCGGCCGGTCCTCCGATTCGCGGCGGACTCGCGACGGGGGGACGAGCCCGCGCCGGCCTTGCTGGCGTTCTCCGGCGGACGGGTCGAGCTCGACGGGCTGATCTTCGACGTCGAGGCGGAGCCCCCCGCCGGCCGCCAGGCGGCCGTGCTCGTCGAGGACGCCGAGCTGAAGATCAAGGGCTGCTCGTTCCGTCGCGAGGACGGTCTCGAAGGCGCGTCCGCGGGACTCCCCGCCGTGCTCGGCCGCATGCTCAAGGCCAGCCCGACCGACGCCTCCCGGCCTCCGTTCCTCTTCGCCGACCAATGCCATTTCAACCCCGGCGCCGTCGCCGTCGAGTACGAGGGGGCCGCCGATCTCCGGTTCCGCGACTGCACGTTCGGCCCCGACGGGACGTCGATCCGACTCGTCGGCCGCAACGCCGGCCCCCCCCCGGCTTGCGACGTCCTGATCGAACGCTCAAGCTTCATGACCGGCCCCTCCCCCGTCTTCCGAATCGACGGCGCGCTCGCCACCTTCCAGGTCGACGACTGCGTGATCGCCCCGGGGTCCGTCGGCGGCGCGCTGGGGGGCCTCGCTCAGGTCGACAACCCCCGCAGCCTCGTCTGGAACGGCCGCTCGAACCTCTACGGCCGACTCGACGCCTTCCTGACCGTCGCCGGCCAGGACGACGCCGAGGCGAACGTCGACGACTTCGAGCACTGGCGGGAGAGCCCGTCCGAAATCCGCGAGGTCCGAAGCGAGCGGGCTCGCTCGCGGGTCTGGGAGTCGTCCGACCCCGCCCAGGACCTGGCCTTCGAGCCCGACAATCCGACCCGCGCGTTTCAACTCGCGACGGCATCCAGCCAGTCGGCCGGCCGCGGCGCGGCCCGGGGCCCGTTCGGGGCCACGCTCACCGATTTCATCGGCCCCCGACTCGCATCCGTCGACGCGCCTCCGGAGCAGGAGGCCGCGCAACCGAAGACGACCGCCCCCCCCCTCCCCTTGGAGTTTGAACCAGCGGCCTCCGCCCCGGGCGCGGCCAGGTCGACCGAGATCGCCGGCCCTCCCCCTCTCGACGACGACGAGCCGTTCACCATGCCGCCGATGCCCATGCCGACGTCGACGGCGTCCCGGACGGACGAGACGACCGACGTCCCCGCGATGCCGCCGATGACCGCGCCGACCGACCTGATCGATTCGACCGAGGTCGTCGGGCCGCCCGCCGAAACCGCCCGCGCCGACGTCGTCGG
>CALCIC010000519.1 GCA_937907405.1 uncultured Isosphaeraceae bacterium
CACTGGGCATATCAGCCGTTGGAGCAGGTCGAGCCGCCGGACGTGGAAGGGGCCGACTGGGTCCGCAACCCGATCGATCGGTTCATCCTCGCCGATCTCGAATCGGTCGAGCTGCCGCACGCGCCCGAGGCCGACCGCGTCGCGCTCATCCGTCGGGTCACGTTCGACCTGACCGGGCTGCCTCCCGCGCCCGAGGCCGTCTCGTCGTTCCTGGCCGACGCCCGGCCCGACGCCTACGAACGGCTGGTCGACGGCCTGCTGCAAAGCCCTCAGTACGGGGTCCGATGGGCGCAGCACTGGCTCGACCTGGCCCATTACGCCGACACCAACGGCTTCGAGCTCGACGCCGAACGCCCCGACGCCTGGCGGTATCGCGACTGGGTCGTGGACGCCCTCAACGCCGACATGCCCTACGACCGCTTCATCGGCTTGCAGGTCGCCGGCGACGAGCTGGAGAAAGGGGACGTCTCGGCCCTGATCGCCACCGGCTTCGGCCTCTCCGGCCCGCGCGAGGAGGTCGGCGGCAACGTGATCCCCGAGGTCAAGCGGCAGAACGAGCTGACCGAGATCACGGGGACCGTCGGCTCGGTGTTTCTCGGCCTGACCATCGGCTGCGCCCGGTGCCACGACCACAAGTTCGACGCGATCCCCACGACCGATTACTACCGCCTCCAATCGTTCTTCGCCGCCAGCAATCTGGTCGAACGGCCGATCGCGTCCAGGGACGAGATCGAGGCGTTCAAGGCCGCCGAGAAGGCGATCGCCGCCAGGATCGCGCCGATCCGCAAACAGCTCGCCGAACTCGAAGCCCCGTACCGCAAGCGGCTCGGGGACGAGAAGCGGGCGATGCTCACCGCCGACGAACGCGCCCTGCTGGCCTTGCCCGAGAAGGGCCGCACGGACCAGCAGAAGAAGATCATCGCCGGACTACAGAATTCGATCCGGATCACCTGGGAAGACGTCGCCGAGGCCGTGGCGAAGGCGAGGGTCGACTTCGCGCGCCGCGAGGCCCTCAAGCTTCAGATCCACGAGATCGAGTTGACCCGTCCCCGCCCCCCCGCGCACGCCATGGCCCTGGTCGACGCCGAACCGAAGGCGCCCGACACGTTCGTGCTCCGTCGAGGAGACTACAAGAGCAAGGGGCCCAGGGTCGAGCCCCGGCCGCCGGGGGTGATCCTCGCCTCGCAGCGGAAGGGCGTTTTTTCCGGGGATGCGATCAGGGCCGACGACAGGACGACCGGACGCCGCGCCGGACTGGCAGGGTGGCTGGCGGACGCCGGCAATCCACTGGTCGCCCGGGTGATCGTCAACCGCCTCTGGCAGCACCACTTCACGCGCGGGATCGTCGCCACGCCCAGCGATTTCGGCGTCCGGGGGGAGCCCCCGTCGCATCCAGAACTCCTCGACTGGCTGGCCGCCCGGCTCATCAAGGAAGGCTGGCGGTTGAAGCCGATCCATCGGCTGATGGTCACGTCGGCCGTGTACCGGCAGTCGAGCAAGCCGACGCCCAGGCAGACCGAGCTGGACGAGGAGAACGACCTTCTGAGCCGAATGAACCGCCGCCGACTCGACGCCGAGGGGGTTCGCGACGCCATGCTCGCGGTCTCGGGCGAGTTGAACCCCAAGATGGGGGGGCCCGGCGTGCTGGCGCCGCTCGAAAAGGACGTCACCGACCTGATCTTCACCGAGGCGGAAGTGGTCGACCTCTGGCCCGTCGACCTCGACCCGCGCGAACATATGCGGCGCTCGCTCTACCTGTTCAAGAAGCGGAACGTCCGCTATCCCTTGCTCGAATCGTTCGACGCCCCCGACAACCAGACGGCCTGCCCGCGCCGCGAGAACAGCACGCACGCCCTCCAGGCGCTCAACCTGCTGAACAGCGAAACGGCGATCGGCCGCGCCCGGGCGCTCGCCGCCCGCGTTCTTCGCGAAGCTCCGGTCGATCAGGCCGCGCGCGTTGATCGGGCCTACCGGATCGCCCTGTGCCGTTCCCCTTCCCCCGCCGAAACCGCCCGCGCCGAGGACTTCCTCAACGCCCAGCGCCAGGCCGACGGCGGCGCCGCCGCCTGGGACGACTTCGCGCTCGCCCTCATCAACTGCAACGAGTTCCTGTACATCCCCTGACGCCGAATTCTTCGGGAGGATCGAGGACGTCATGGCCGTCGCGACCGAGGTAAACACGATGCAGGACGTTCTCGACCGCCTGGGAGGCGTGCCGCTGCGGCGCCTTCGTGCGCGCCCCGAGCCCGGGAGGGCGACCGAGGCGGACCTGATCGCGATCAACGCGAGCGGCGAGACCCTCTGCGAACTGGTCGACGGCGTGCTTGTGGAGAAGGGTGTGGGATTCGCCGAGTCGATTCTTGCCGGGGCGATCATCGCGTTGCTCCGCGAGTTCGTCATTCCGCGCAACCTCGGCGTCGTTGCGAGCCCCGACGGCATGATCCGGCTCTTCCCGGGATTGATCCGCGCCCCCGACGTCGCATTCATCTCATGGGCTCGCCTCCCGGGCGGCGGCGTCCCCCGCGACCCCGTGCCGATGCTCGCGCCGGAACTCGTCGTGGAGGTGCTCAGCGAGAGCAACACGAAGCGCGAGATGGAGCGGAAGCGCCAGGAATACTTCTCGGCGGGCGTCGACGTCGTATGGGAGATCGATCCCGAAACCCGAACGGCCCAGGCTTACCGGCGGGGCGTGGCCCCCGCCCTCCAACTGGATGAGTCGGCCGTGCTTGAATCGGCCGACGTCCTCCCCGGCTTTCAACTTCCGTTGTCGCGGCTGTTCGGCGAACTCGACCGCAAGCGCGATTCCCGCTAGGTCTTTCAATCGAGGTGCTTCATGGCCACCGCGACGGACGTACTCTCCATGCAGGACGTTCTCGACCGTCTGGGCGGCGTGCCGCTGTCGCGCCTCCGCGCGCGACCCGCGCCAGGTGAGGCGACGGAAGCGGACTTGATCGCCGTCAACGACTCCGGTACGGCGATCTGTGAATTAGTCGACGGCGTGCTCGTGGAGAAGCCGATGGGAAATCGCGAGTCGTTGTTGGCCATGTCTCTCGGCGCGATGATTCGCGCTTTCGCGAGGGCCCATAAACTCGGGTTCGTGACCGGAGAGGCCGGGACGATGCGGCTCATGCCCGGGCTGGTTCGAGCCCCAGACGTGGCGTTCATCTCCTGGGAGCGAGTCCCGGGTCGCCGAGTCCCGACCGAGCCGATTCCCGACCTCTCGCCGGACCTCGCGATCGAGGTCCTGAGCGCAAGCGACACCAGGGCGGAGATGGAGCGGAAGATCGGGGAATACTTCGCGTCCGGCACGACGTTCGTCTGGCTCGTCGAACCGAAGACGCGGACGATCACGATCCACGACCGCGACGAGCCCGAGGCGCGGGCTTTCAGCGGTTCAGACGCGATCGTCCTGAATAAAGTCCTGCCCGGATTCCGCATCACGCCCGCCGAGTTCTTCGACGAACTCGACGAACAAGGCCCGCCGAATTAAGGATGCAAGAAAGAGCCGTCATAATGAATTGATCCGTCGCGATTGTTCGGTCAACTCGATCGCAAGCGCGATTCCCGATGAGTATTTCAATCGAGGTGCGACATGCCCACGGCAACGGACGTTCGCTCAGTGCAGGACATCGTCGACCGTCTCGGCGGCGTGCCGCTGTCGCGCCTCCGCGCGCGACCCGCGCCGGGCGAGGCGACGGAAGCGGAACTGATCGCGGTCAACGACCGCGGCGAGGTGATATGCGAGCTGGTCGACGGCGTGCTCGTGGAGAAGCCGACGGGAATTCGCGAGTCGTTGTTGGCGGCCGCTCTAATCACGTTGATTCAGCGGTTCGCCGACGCCCATAAACTCGGGTTCGTTACCGCCCCGGACGGGACGATGCGACTCATGCCCGGGCTCGTTCGTGCACCGGACGTCGCCTTTATGACCTGGGGCCGCGTTCCTGGAAACCGAGTGCCGACTCAGCCGATCCCCGACCTCTCGCCGGACCTCGCGATCGAGGTTCTTAGCGCAAGCAACACCAGGGCGGAGATGGAGCGGAAGATCGAGGAATACTTCGCGTCCGGCACGACGTTCGTCTGGCTCGTCGAACCGAAGACGCGGACGATCACGATCCACGACCGCGACGAGCCCGAGGCGCGGGTTTACGGCGGGTCTGACGCGATCGTCCTGAACAAAGTACTGCCCGGATTCCGCTTCACGCTGAATGAACTATTCGACCGACTCGACGTGCAAGGCCCGTCGGACGAAGAACGCAAGGAAAGGCCGTCATCATGAAATCACCCGCGAATCACTGCCCCGGCCCCTGCTCGGGCGTTCATCCAATCAATCCGCTGAACCGCCGCGAGTGGCTGAAGCGGACTGGGAACGGATTCGGCTTGCTCGCGTTGTCGTCGATCCTGGAAGCCGAGGCGACGGCCGCCGGCGCGGCCGCGGCGAACCCCTTGGCGCCGCGCGCGGGGCATTTCCCGGCGAAGGCGAAGCGGTGCATCTTTTTGTTCATGACGGGCGGGCCCAGCCAGATGGACCTGTTCGACCCCAAGCCGGCGCTTCAAAAGCTCGACGGCCAGCCGCTGCCCCCCAGCTTCGGCAAGATCCACAGCCAGTTCCTCGAAAGCGATCCGCTCTGCCTGGCGTCGCGTCGCAAGTGGGGGCGGTACGGCGAGTCGGGGATGGACATGTCGGACCTGGTGCCGCACCTGCACAAGCACGCCGACGACATCTGCCTGATCCGCTCGTGCGTGGCCGACAGCGTCATCCACGCGCCGGCGATGTACCAGATGACGACCGGACGCATGCTCACGGGTTATCCCAGCCTGGGGAGCTGGCTCACGTACGGGCTGGGGTCCGAGAGCGACGACCTGCCGTCCTACGTGGTCATGACCCAGCCCGAGGGGACGCCCGAAGGGGGCGCGCCCTGCTGGGGCGCGGGGTTCCTGCCGGCGCACCACCAGGGGACGCTGTTCCGGAGCGGCCCCGCGCCGATCGTCAACCTCAAGCCGCCGGCCGGCGTCAGTCTCCCCCGCCAGCGTCGGACTCTCGACCTGCTGCGGTCGATGAACGAGCAAGACCTCAGCCCCGACGACACCGAGCTTTCCGCGCGGATCTCGTCCTACGAACTGGCCTATCGCATGCAAAGCGCCGCGCCCGAGGCGGTCGACCTGGCGCGCGAGTCGAATGAGACCAAGGAGTTGTACGGCCTCGACGATCACCGCACCGTCGAGTTCGGCACCCGATGCCTCCTGGCCCGTCGATTGGTCGAGCGCGGGGTGCGGTTCGTCCAGCTTTATTCGGGGGGCGGCCCGGTCGCCATGCAGTGGGACGCCCACGACGACATCGACGCCAACCACGAGAAGATGTGCGGGATGACCGACAAGCCCGTCGCCGCGCTCCTCACCGACCTGAAGCGGTCGGGCTTGCTCGAAGAGACGCTCGTCATCTGGGGGGGCGAGTTCGGCCGGACCCCGGTGCGCCAGGGGGGCGGCCGAGGCCGCGACCACAACGCGACGGGGTTCACCATGTGGATGGCCGGCGGCGGCGTCAAAGGCGGGGCGGTCGTCGGAGAGACCGACGAGATCGGCCTCAACCAGATCGCCGACCGCGCCCACGTGAATGACATCCACGCCACGATCCTCCATCTGATGGGCCTCGACCACCTCCGCCTCACCTACCTCCACAGCGGCCGGGACGAGCGCCTCACCGACGTCGCCGGCGAGGTCTTGAAGGGCGTTCTCGCGTAAGTCGTCGGTTGATCGAAGCGTCTCGTCATGCGGGTCGACAGATTTTGCGGTTCCCATACATCGCAGTGCAATGTATAGTGCCGAAAGGCATTGGCGAGGAGTCCGTCTCATGATCGACAGAGACCTGGTCGCCGCGTCTACGCGGCCGTTGATCCTGTCCATTCTGGCTCAAGGTGAGAGCTATGGATACGCATTGATCCAACGCGTGCGGGAGTCGTCCGGGGGACGGCTTCAGTGGGCGGACGGGATGCTTTACCCCGTCCTGCACCGGCTTGAGAAGGAGGGGTTGATCGAGGCGTCGTGGCGCTTAGCTGAGACGGGTCGTCGCCGGAAATACTACCGGATCTGCTCGCCGGGACGGGAGGAACTGGTCCGCCAGCGCGAGCAGTGGATGGCGGTCCACCGAGTTCTTGAACAACTCTGGGAGACAGGAATATGTCCGACCTGAACAATAGGATCAAGTTGTGGCGCGACGCCTTCGCGTCGCGAATTTCGGCCGCCGTGCTCGACGAATTGGAGGATCACCTGCGGCAGACGCTCGCCGCCCTGCCCGAGGATGCTTTGAGCATTGACGAACGGTTTCTCGTCGCCACGCGTCGACTGGGCGCGCCGGAGCCGCTCGTCGCGGAATTCGCCATGGCTCGCAAGACACGTGCTTGTTCGGGACGCGCTGCGTGGATGCTGCTCCTGGGCGTCGCCTGCCTTGGCACGGGGACGTCGGTCGGAATCCTCACGCTCTACAATCTCGACGAACGCTTCGCTGGCCACTTCAACGAAGGGCTTCCGCAACCCGTCTTGATCCGGTTTTGCTTGACCCTACTGATGACGGGCCTGGGGACGTGGAGCCTCATGCGAAGCCGGCGTTTGATCAGGAGCGAACCCGGCTCGGCCGTGCCCTAGGTCCGGTAGCTTCATAGTGGTCGTTTGAACGGTCGTTTTCGTCCGTGGTCGTCCGTGGTGAAATCCTCGGATTTTCGATCACGCCATGAAGCCGTGCTGCTTCTGGTGGACGGCGCCGTCGTAGTTCTGTGTCGTCTTGAACTTCTCGAACCGGCCGTCCCCCGCGAATTTCGCGAACCTGGCTTCGAGGCCCGTCATCTCGTCGTGGGACATCGGCTTGAATTCGCGGACGATCTTGAGGTTCTGCTCCAGCACCGATTCCGAGTCGATCCCCGAGACGAGGGTCGTGATCGGCAGCGACAGGACGTAGCGGATCGCGTCCTCAACCGGGACGCCGGCGTCCTTGACGATCTCGCCCATGCCGCCGAGGCTCTTCATGCCGATGGCGGCGATCCCGCGCTTGTTGAGCGTCGGCAAGACCTCGTGCTGGAAGCTGCGGAACCGGCCGTCCATCACGTTGAGCGGAAGTTGCACCGACGACCAGTCGTAGGGCTTGGCGAGCATCCTGAGATGGATGTCGGGGAGCTTGTGCCCGGTGAAGCCGATGTATCGGACCTTCCCCTGCTCCTTCGCCTTGAGCGCGAACTCGAGCGCGCCTCCGGCCTCGAACACGAGGTCGGGGTCGTTGTCGTAGTTGATCTCATGGAACTGCCAGAGGTCGATGTGGTCGGTCTGAAGCCGCTTGAGGCTGTCCTCCAGATTTGATTGCGCCTCCCTGGCGTCTCGACCGCAGCACTTGGTCATCAGGAAGACCTTGTCGCGGAGTTTTCCCTCGGCGAGCGCCTTGCCCATCCGCTCCTCGGCCACGCCGTCCTTGTAGTCCCAGCAGTTGTCGAGGAACGTCACCCCCTCGTCGACGGCGCGACGGATCAGCCGGATGGAATCCTGCTCCGGCTCGGGGACGCTGGCGTGGAAGCCCCCCAGCGCCAGGATCGGGACCATTTCGTTCGTCCTGCCGAACGGTCGCAGCGGCAGGCCGCCGGCGTTGCGCTCCTCGGCGGCGCGGGCGCCCCCCGCGAGCGAGGCGGCCGCGATCCCGGCGGCCCCGGCCTGCAAGACGTCGCGACGGGGCGGATTTGAGGTTGGGTCGACCATCGGTGAATGCTCCTCGATTATCGGAATACGGCGTGGCGCGGACCGTCGAATTGAAGAACCGCGTCTGCAAATCACGCACCGAACCTCACTTCACCGGCTTTTCGTCGCGGCGACTGAGGAGGTAGTCGAGCAGATGGTAGAAGTCGCGCTCGGGGATCAACCGGGCCATGTCGGCGGGCATGGGGGACATCTGCATGATCTGCTTCTCCTCGACCTCGTCCTTCGGGACGCGGACCTCCTTGCCGAGCGCGTCGGCGATCACGAGAACCGCGCCTTCCTCGCGGAGCAGCAACCCGGCGACGACGCGGCCGTCCTTGAGCGCCAGGCTGGTGACCCGGAACATCTGGTCGACGTTGCGGTTGGGGTCGAGCACGTCTTCGAGGAGTCGCTCAAGCCCGCGCGCGCCGACGCCGTCGAGCTGCGGGCCGATCCGCGCGCCCTTGCCTTCCATCTGGTGGCAGATCCCGCAATTGCTCTCGTACACCCTGGCGCCGGCGGCGACGTCGTGGGGCGACGCCTGAAACCCCTCCCGACGCGCGTCGAGCAACTCGCGGAGCGTCTGATCGGCGGGGGGGAGCCCGGCGAGCAGCTTCTTCATCCGATCGTCGAGGTTCGGGATCTTGGCGTTCTCCAGTCCGATCGTGATCGGCCGTTGTTGCAGCAGCCGGGCCGACGCCTTGCCGGCGGCGATCGCGTTCAGAAGCGCGACCGCCCCGTCGCGATTTCGGACGAGCGCCGCGGCGGCCGTCGCCTGCACCTGTTCGGGCGCGGTCGTCAGGGCCTCAAGCACCGCGGCGCGCGCTTCCGGTTTGTCCAGGTTGGCCAGGGCGATCGCGGCCGACTCGCGGAGCCGGGGCTCCAGGCGGCCGTCCTCCAGCACCGATTTCATCCGCGCCAGGCCCAATGGCTGATCGAGCACGACCACCGCCGACAGCGCCTCGGCCCTCCTGGCGTGGGGAAGGTCCTCACGCGCGAAGACTTTCTCAAGCGAGGGAATCGCGTCCTTGAGCTGGAGGTCGCGGACGGCCCCGATCCCCTCCCCGACCTCGTCGGTATTCTTCGAGTCGAGCAAGGACCGCACGAGGCCGAGCCCCGCCTGCTGAACTTCGGGAATCGCCCCCTCGCCGCGCTCCTGCGCGCCTTGCTGGATCATCCGAAGCAGCCCGATCCGGTCGGCCCGCGAGCGGTCGCCGGCCTGCGCCAACCCGAGTAGGGCGGGGACCGACTCCCTCGGACCGTACCGGGCGACGTGGTGGATGTACCGGTTCGTGTTCGCCGGGCTCACTTCATCGTTCTGGATGTGCGCGAGCAGGAACGCGGCGGCCTCGGCGGTCGGCACGGCGACCGCCACGTCGGCGACGTCCGCGCGATCGCGGGCGTTCAAGGTCAGCGCTTCCAGCCTCGACCAAACTTCCTTGTTCTTGAACTGATCGCGGAGCGCCATGCGGGCGACGTGCATTAAATGCGTGTCCTCGGCGGCCGTCGACTGCCGGAGCGCCAGCAGCGGCCGGATGTGGTCGAAGTCGGCGTGCGCGCCCAGGACCTCGGCGGCGGCCCTGCGGACGTGCGGGTTCGGGTCGGTGATCGACCGCAGCGCGAACGTCTGCAAGACCGGAGGGAGCGCGGCGCGGTCGACCAGCACTTTCAACGCGTGAACCTGAACCGTCGGACTGACCGGCGGCTCCACCACGCCGAGCAACAGCGGGTCGTCGAGCTTGTCCAGTCGATCAAGCGCCCAAAGTGAATGAACGAGGGTCGACGCGGGTCCGTCGTGGTGCTTCAAGACGTCGATCAGCTTGGATTCGGCCTCTTGACCGCCGCGCGCGACGAGTTGGTTGGCCGCGGTGATCCGGACCGGCAGCGTGGGGCCGCCCAGGTCGGCGATCAGGGAATCCACGCTCGACTTCGTGCGATCCACCGGGGGGGCGAGCGGCGGCGCGGGGTTCCCTTCCGTCCCCTTGTACACGATCCGCCAGACCCGCCCGCTCGACCGATCGCGGCCGGGGTGGGTGAGCGGCACTTCGTAGTGGCCGATGATCCGGTTGTAGAAATCGGCGACGTACAGCGCGCCGTCGGGACCGAGTTCCAGGTCGACGGGGCGGAACCAGTTGTCCTCGCTCCAGACGAAGTCGGGCTGCTCGATCCCCTTCGGAGTCGCGCCGCGCCATTCGACCTTGTCCTGGTTGATCCGGTTGGTCACGACGTTGCCGACGAAGACGCGGTCCTGGTATTCCTTCGGGAACTGGTCGGATGTGTAGTAGGCGATGCCGCCGATGCCGGTCGAGCCGTGGTCGTGGTTGACCATCGCGGGGCCGAACCCCAGGCCGTCGTCGGGCTTGCCGAAGCTCGGGTAGTACGCCCCCCGCAAGAGCTGATAGACCGGCCGGCTGTGGCAGTCGCACGAGTACAGGTTGCCGAGCGCGTCGAACGCGAGCCCGAACGGGTTGACCTGGCCGTGGGTGATCTGTTCGAGGTGCGAGCCGTCGGGCCGCATCCGGTAGGTGTTGCCCGAGTTGAACGTGATCGCCTGCTTGTCCTTGCCGGCCACTTCCGAGGTGTTGGAGAACCCGTGGCAGGCGTAGATCCAGCCGTCGAACCCCCAGGTGAACGAGTTGGTCATGC
>CALCIC010000520.1 GCA_937907405.1 uncultured Isosphaeraceae bacterium
GAGCGGGAAAAACGGTAATCCGAGGCTACCCATCAACCGCCTCTGCTGGACGAGACTTCCCACCCACTTTCGAGACGCTCACCCGAGGCGAGCCGTCGCCCCCTCACGCTGGCCGCGCCGATCTGATATCATGCTTCAATCACGAGCCTTGCCGCCGCGCAGGCCCTGGCTCGTCGTTGATCGATCGTGACGATCCCTGGGTCCACCGGCGCCCGCCGCGTCAATAACGACGTCCGGATCCTCGTCGTGGAATACAAGGGGCAGCACCTTTACACCGACGCCGAAGAGAAGCGAGCGGTCGGCGAGGTGTGGGCGTCGCGGAGCAACGGCAAATGCCGCTTCGTCATGCCGACGCAGGGTGATTTCAGTTCCATCATCAAGGCGACGATGTGAGACCCGGCCTCCCGCACGTCTCACCCCAGCGCCAGGGCGATCTGGTAATAGGCTTCGGCCGCCTGGCGGACCTGGTCGAGCTCGACCCATTCGTCTCGGGTGTGGGCCTGGGCGATGTCGCCGGGGCCGAAGACGATTCCCGGAATGCCCGCCGCGCCCAACGGGCCGGCGTCGGTGCCGAACGGGACGCCGATCAGCTCGGGGGCCCTTCCGGTCGCGGCCTTCACGGCGGCGGCGAGCGGCTCCGCCCAGTCGCCGATCTTCGTGTCGAGCGCCGGCATCCGGACCCAGGGCGGATCGAACTCCACCCGCTCCAGGCCCCCCAGCCGTTGGTTCAGGAACGACCGGACCTGATCGATGCAGCCGGTCGGCGTCTCGCCGGGGATCATCCGCCGGTCGATCTCGATCACGCAGCCGTCGGGGACGATGTTGACGCTCTGCCCCCCCTCGATCCGGCCGACCGACAGGCTGGGCGCCCCCAGGATCGGGTGCGGCGTCGCGCGGCTCAGCTCGGCGGCGAGATCGGCGAGCCCCGAGACCACGCGGGCCATCCGATAAATCGCGTTGTCGCCGAGATCCGGGGTCGAGCTGTGGCAGGCCACCCCCGTGGTCCGGATCTTCCAGCGGGTCGCTCCCTTGTGGCAATGGACGACGTTCAGCCGCGTGGGTTCGGCGACGATCGCCAGGTCGATCCCCTTCTGGGTTTCGGCCAGCAGCGACGACCCCTGATGGGTGTACTCCTCGTCCACCGTGCAGGCCAGAACGACCGACGCCGAGCCCTGGGGCCGCTCGCGGCAGAGCCGGTCGAAGGCCAGGAGCATCGCCGCCATGCTCGCCTTCACGTCGCAGGCGCCCCGACCGTACAGCTTGCCCCCCTCGACCCGGGGCGTGAACGGCGGGATCGTCATGCCGTCGGTCGGGACGGTGTCTTGATGGACGTCGAACAGGAGAGTCCGGCGGGCGTCGGGCGCGTCGTAGCGGGCCAGCAGGTTGTCGCGACCCGCCGCGACCGGCTGCCGACGGACCGACAGCCCCCGGTCGTGGAACCACGATTCCAGGTACGCGCTGATCCGCGTTTCAAGCAGATCAGGCCCGCTCAGCGCCCGTCCCATCGGGTTGACGCTGGGAATCGAGACGAGATCGGACAGGAGACGAGTCAGCTCATCCATGGGCCGCGCCCTTTCAGTTCGCTTCGCGGGCCGCCTCGGCGGCCGACCGGACGGACGGACGCTACTTCACGCGCTCGATGTACTCGCAGGTTCGGGTGTCGATCCGAATCCGCTCGCCGGGCTTGATGAACGGCGGCACCTGGACCGTGAGGCCGGTCTCCAGCGTCGCTTCCTTGTACTGGTTGGTGGCGGTCGCCCCCTGCAGCGCCGGCGGGGTGTCGGTGACCTCCAGATCGACCGAGTCGGGGATCTCGATCGAGACCGCCTTGTCGTTGATGTACTTGACCATCACCTTGCTGTTGGGCAGCAGGTACTGCATCGAGGTGCCGATGATCTCGGGGGAGAAATGAAGCTGGTCGTAGGTCTCGGTGTCCATGAACACGTGCTCGTCGCCGGCCGAGTACAGGTACTCGTAGGGCTTGGTCTCGACGTACGGGACCTCGATCTGGTCGACCGACCGCAGCCGCTTGTCGATCAGTGATCCGGTGTTCATGTTCCGCAGCTTGGTCTGAACCATGGCTCGCAGGTTGCCCGGCGTGTGGTGGGCGAAATCGACGACGACGAAGTTCACGCCTTCCATCGTGATCACCATGCCGCGGCGGATGTCGGTCGCTTTGATCATCATGGCTGTTTGCGTCTCTCTGCACGTGTGCGTCATGCGGCGGTCGACGGCGGCTTGACGCCGCCGAGACCGTCCAAACCCGTTCGATTCTCCCAAACCGTGCGCTCCGGCGCGATGCCCGAATTTACTGGTCTCAAGCCCCTTTGCCTAGCCCGCCTTCCACTTCCGTCGTCAATCCGAGCCGCCGACGCGGCCGGCGGTCCGGAGATCCAGCACCCCCGGCGAGCCCCCGAGCCCCCGAGCCGACTTGTTCAAATCAGGATTCGACGACTTGACGAATTTCGACGATTCGTCAATAATCCTCGACATGGGAACCCTGACGAGGAAACAACGTGAGATCCAGCAGCGCGAGGCGTTGTTGCTCGACGTCGCCCGGACGTTGTTGAAGGAGCACGGCTTCGCGGGTCTGAGCATGGACCGGCTGGCGGAAGCGACCGAGTATTCCAAGGGGACGATCTACCAGCATTTCTCGGCGAAGGAAGACCTGGTCGCGGCGTTGGCGGTGCAGAGCGTGAAGTGCCGGGCCGAGTTGTTCGACCGGGCGGGGGCGTTTCCGGGGCGGCCGCGCGAGCGGATGTTCGCGATCGGCGTGGCCGATGAATTGTTCGCCCGGCTGCATCCGCAGTACTATCATTCGGAGATGGTGATCCGACTGGCCGCGTTGCAGAGCCGGGTCGACGCCGAGCGCTGCAAGCACCTGTGCGGCCACGATGCGAACTGCATGCGGTGGGTTCGCGAGATCGTCGACTCGGCGTTGTCGGCGAACGATCTGGTGCTTCAGCCGCCGAGGACCGCGGAACGGGTCTCGTTCGCGGTGTTCTCGGTCGCGCTCGGGACGCACCTCGGGATTCACAGTTACGGCGCGATCTTCGACCCGGCCGAGTTGGGCCCTCCGTCCGGATTGATGCGCGACACCATGGAGATCTTGCTCGACGGCTTCGGCTGGCGGCCGCTCTCCACCGAATGGGATTATTCCCAGACCTATCGTAAACTGATCCGTGACGTCTTCGCCGAAGAGCATCGGCGGCTCGACGACCGATTACAGGGCTGCCCCCCCCCGCCGTTCCTCAACCTCACGTCGACCGGCGGCGAGGAACGGCGGAGGACGTCGACACTGCAATCGGATCGATCGAATCCCATCGTACCGACCATTTCCTACTCGACTTTGGAACGCCCTTCAGGGGTCTTGACGACATGCGAACGAATTTCGGGCGGATCAGGGTGTCTGGATGGCTCGCGACGAGTTTCGCGGCGCTCGGGGCATCGGCCTCGTTCTCGGGCTGCGCCAAGCCCCCGGCCGCGGCGGCGCCCCCCCCTCCCCGGGTCGGCGTCGTCGATTCGAGGAGGATGGACGTGCCGGTCCTGGCGACCCCCAACGGCACGACGCGGGCGGCCGAGCAAGTCGTCCTGCGGGCCCGGGTCCGGGGATTCCTCACCGAGCGCCATTTCGACGAGGGCACCATGGTCGAGAAGGACCAACTGCTGTTCGTGATCGAGGAGGAGCCTTATCGGGTCGCCCTCGACTCGGCTCGGGCCAAGCAAGACGAGGCCGAGGCGGCGGTCAGCAAGGCCCAGCAATCGAAGGCGCGCGAGGTGGCCGAGTCGAAGGTCGCGCTCGACGAGGCGCAGCTCAACCTCAAGAAGATCGAGGAGCGCAGGAGCCGGGCGCTGCTGGCCCGCAACGCCGGCTCTCAAGAGGAATTGGACAAGGCCGAAGCCGACCGCAAGCAGTTCGAGGCCCAGGTCCAGGCGGACCGAGCCAACTACGAGCAGGCGTTGGCCGACTACGACGTCGGACTGCTCGCGGCGAAGGCCCAGCTCCAGGCGGCCAGGGCCGGCGTCCGCGACGCCGAGTTGAACCTCGGCTACTGCCGGATGACCTCCCCCATCAAGGGCCGCATCGGCACGGCGCTGGTGAAGGTCGGCAACCTCGTCGGCCCCGGCCAGGAAGGGGGCAGTTACACCGAGCTGGCCACCATCCAGCAGCTCGACCCGATCAACGTCGACATCCAGATCAGCTCGCGCTATCTCGACAAGGCCACGAGGCTCGTCAACGAGGGGCTGCCGGCCAGGGTGACCCGCCCCGGCGTCGAGGGGGAGGAAGAACACCCGTACGTGGGCGCCTGCTACTTCATCGACAACCACATCGACGAGACCACGTCCACCTTCCTGTCGAAGGCGCGGATTCCCAACCCCACCCACACCCTGCTCCCCGGCGAGTACGTCAAGCTCGAACTGAAAGTCGACGACCTCAAGGACGTCGTGGTCGTCCCGGCCTCGGCCGTGATGGAGACCGAGTCCGGGCCCGTCGTCTACATCGTCGACCACGAGGGCAAGGTCGCGATCCAGCGCGTCGACGCCGGACTGACGATGTACCAGGGGCTGCGCGTCCTTGCCAGCGGCCTCGACGCCGGAGTCCCCGTGATCGTCGAGGGCCT
>CALCIC010000521.1 GCA_937907405.1 uncultured Isosphaeraceae bacterium
AAAGCGCGCGATCGAACCCAATCGCGGCTCCGCCGCGCGAGTGAAAAGCGCGCGAGCGAACCCAAACGCCGAGCCGGGAACGGTCGGACCTGGGAACGTGGCGGGCAGGAGTTCGCGAGAGTTCGGCAAGCGAGATCGGGCGCGAACGAACCCAATTCGAGGACCAAGCGGTCGCAACACAAGTTGAGTTCCGCCTTGGTGTTGCGATGCATTGGACGCACCGCCGGGGCGGGATCGAACGCGCGAAGGAACCCAATCCGTAAGCGGCCGGTCGGATGAATCGGCGGAGAATGAGGAGGGGAACGCCCGGAGCGCAAGGGGCTGGTTTCGGCGCGAACGAAGCCATTGTTCGGATCGCCGGGTTTTTCGGACGCAACGGTCTCTGTCGATCAGGATGATCGGCCTCGATTTCCAGCCTGCGTCGATTGTCGCGATCGATCGACTTCCTCCCTCGCCTGGGCGCCCCTCGCGCGTGCCGCGCAACCCTGGCTGCCCGTTCAATCGGGGGCCCCGACCGATGAGAAGCCCGCGTCTGATTCGTAAGCACCGCGTTTCGGTGGAATCTCTGGAAGGCCGCCAGCGGACGGGCCGGCCGGGCGCGAGGGCGAGGAGGGGTTGAGCCGGGTCTCGGCGTCGATCAGGAAGGCCCCGGCGGCGGCGATCCGGTCGCCGGGGGCGAGGCCGTCGAGGACGGGGAACGAGTCGCCCGAGCGGGGCCCCAGGACCACGGCTCGTCCCTCGAACACGCCGGGAGCGGCCTCGACGTAGACGATCGTCCTGGCGCCGGTGTCGACGACGGCCGACTCGGGCACGCTCAACACGCGGTCGGGGGGCTCGGCGTCGCGGGGGCCAAGGTACTTCTCGGGGGCGGCCCTGAGCTTCGGGACGCAGGCCGCGCAGCAGACCGGGACCGTCCGCCCCTGGACCTCGACCGAGATCGCCGGACCCATCGCGCCCAGGGGAAGGCGGGACACCGGGCAGATCGAAGCGAGGGGCCTGGCCGGCGCGCCCCGAGCGACGCTCAGGGACACCTCGGCGAGCATCCCGGGCCGGAGCCGCTCCCTGGGGTTGTCGAGACTGAACCGCACCGCGAGGGTGCGCGTCGCCGGGTCGAGCGCGGGGGCGAGCTGCTCGACGCGCCCCTGGAACTCCTCGCCGGGGAACGCCGGGACCGTCGCCGCGACCGGCTGGCCGACGCGGACCAGCGCCAGTTGATCCTCGAAGACCTGGGCGTCGACCCAGACGCGGGTCAGGTCGGCGATCTCGAACAGGAGCGCCCCTTCCGGGACGTACTGGCCCTGATAGGCGGTCTTCCTGGCGACCAGTCCGCCGATGGGGGACAGCAGGGGCAAGAGTCCGTCCGGGCGGTCGTCCGAGGCGATCGCGTCGATCTGATCCTGGCGGACCCCCAGAACCCGAAGCGCCTGGGACGCGAGCTGGAACCGCTCGTTGGGATCGCCGAGCGGCGAGGCGTCGGGATCGGGATCGGGATCGGTCCTGGTCTCGTCCGGAGGGTGCAGCGCGGTCGATGCTTCGAGGAGGTCCCGGATCGCTGCCGCGACGTCATAGCTGTAGAGTTCGGCGAGCCGCTGCCCCGCCTTGACGTGCTCCCCCTCGGAGTGGACGTGGAGCCGCTCGATCCGCGCCCGGCCTCGGCCTTCGGAGGCGACCAGGACGCGCCGGCTTTCGTCGAAGCCGACGATCCCCGCCGTGGTGAACCGATCGATCCTGGGGGCGAGGCTCACGACGACGGTCCGAACGCCCGCCTGGGCGATCCGCCCGGGGGCGAGCCGGACCCGCGACAGGACGCCGGCGGGCAGGCTTTCGACGCCGACGCGGCGGCGCCGCGAGAGGGGCATGCCGCAGATCGGGCACTGACCCGGCCGGTCGCCGACCACGCTCGGGTGCATCGGACAGAACGATTCGACGCCGAGGCTCGCCGGGGACGACGACGGCCCCCCTCCTGCTTCAGGCCGATTCCACTTCTCGACGCGGTTGACGAGCGCGTCCCACGAGGCGAAGACCATGCCGGTCGCCGCCATCAGGACGATGAACCGGCTCCGCAGCTCGACGACCTTGAGGATCATCCCCAGCCGCCGCCGCATCGTGATCGGAACGGCGACCGAGGACTCGGCGAGGGCCCGGTCCGGAGCGGTCGAGTCTTGAGCTGGAAGGGGCATCGGATCGGCCTTCGATCCAGGCCCGGCTATCGAATCGCCGCCCCGTGGGGACGCGCCGGGCCGGTGCTGAACGCGGTGTTGAAGTCGAGATTGAACCGGGGGTCGAGTTCGAGGCGGTTCGGCGACACCTTGAGGACGTGGACCTTGCGGTCGCCGTCGAGCCGGACCTTGCCCGGATTCGCCATCGGGAAGTCGTCCTCGTCCAGGAAGTAGTCGGTCACGACCAGACGCTCGTCGTCGTCGGTGAGCAGGAGGTTGTGGGGGCCGGCCCCCACGCCCAGATCGACCGCGGACACCTGCCTGAGCATGAACCGGCGGGTCGTGTCGAGCATGATGATCCGACCGCTCTGAAGCAGCCCGGTGAACAACCGCGTGCCGTTGCGGTTGAGTTGGAGGATCTGCGGCATCCCCCCCTGCGGGGACGTGTCGAACACCGGCGTCGCGGAGCCGCCGATCGGGTCGACCAGGTAGATCAGCCCGTTGAACATCCCGGCGGTGTACGCCCGCCCGCGACGATCGTTCGGGATCAGCTTCACGTCCATCGTCCCCACCGCGTCGGGCGCCGGGATCGTCTTCACGATCGCGCGCTTCTGGAAATTCCAGACCCGGATCGTGTTCCGCAGGACGGGGGGGCCCGGGACGGCCTTCAGAGTCGAATCGGGCAGGATGAAGTCGCTCGTCATCATCAGGTTCAACTCGGGCCGGACGGAGATGCCGTGCGGGTTGAAACCGTCGGTCGGGGGCGTCGAGGGCCACGAGCCGACCTGGCGAAGCCGACGGTCGAACTCGACGATCCGACCGGGCGAGCCGCCGTTCGCCGAGCCCATCTGAGAGATCAGAAAGCCCCCTTTCGGCAGCGGATAAAAGTCGTCGGTGATGCTCGAGAACTTGTCGCTGGTGGAGAACAGGAACCGCGGTTCGCGGGGGTTCGAGGTGTCGAAGAAGAAGATCCCGGGCTGGCCGCTCAGCACGCTCAGCAGGCCGCCGCATCCCAGGAAGTTGCCGTCGACCGACAGGTGCATGTGGTGGGGCTCGTTGAAGCTCGCCCCGGGCCCGGGAAGCGGCACCGTGTTGACGACCCGCCCGTAGCCGGGCGAGTCCTCGTCGAAGTCGATCACGGCCAGAAAGTCCGCGACCTCGTGGTTCACATGACCAGCCCAGACGTAGAGATACCGCCCGTCGCGAGGCCGGTGGCCGCGCATCGCCCCAGACTGGTCGACGTACCTTGTCGAGGGCGCCGGTCGACTCCGGGCGCGAGATCGAACCGGAACGGCCCGGGCCGAACCGAGGACGGGCCGCGCCGGACCTTCAACGGCTCGGGCTCGGCTCTCGACGGGCCGGGGCGGTCCTTGAACCGCTCGGGGCTGATCCTGGACGGCCTGGGGCTGAGCCTGGACGGCCTGGGACTGATCCTGGACGGCTCGCGGCTGGACTTCGACGGGCTGGGCCCGAAGTTCGGCGGGCCGCCGCCCCCGTTTTCGGACGGCTCTTGCGCGTTGCTGGGCGGGCTGAGCCTGCCCCTGGGCGGGCTGAGCCTGACTGAGGACGAGCATCGCCAGAACGAGTACGCCGCCGCCGCGTTCCGCCATGGACAGCCGTTGCCATATCTTCATTGATCACCCGGATTCAGCTCGAGTTGAAGCGTTCCAGCAGGGTCGTTTATATTCCTTCATGAATACCCAGGTTACCGTCCAATTTGCCGACATGATAGAGTCCACGTCGACGAAGTTCGATCGACGTTGCGAAACGGAATCATCCCCGCTTCACCGATCAATCCATCATCGTACGTAAATTATGTTAAAGGCGCAGACGACCATGGCGTGGGGGTCAATTCTTCTGACTCGCGCGGCCTGGTTCGCTCGGTTCCGACTTGACCCCGGCCGAATTCACGGCGATCACCCGGTAGGCCTGGGCGGCGGCCGGGGTCGTCGTCGCGTCGGTGAATTGCATGGGGACGAGCGGTTGGGTCGGGGTGTCGCTGTACTGAAGGTTCTGGAAGATGGGCCGGCCGAACGGGTTCCTGGGCTTCTCGGGGAGTTCGGCGAGCACCTTGCCGTCTCGCTCGACGAGGAATCCGGCCAGGCCGCTTTCGAGGTCGGCCTCGCACTCCCAGCGCAAGCGGCCGCCGTCGACGCGAAGGTTCGTCGGGGCGGGAGGGGGGGTCGCATCGGCGACGTTGGAGTCCTTGACGTACTGCGTCCAGGCCCTCGCGACGGCCGCGCCCGGGAGCCAGCCGGCCTTGAGGGGGTCGCCCGAAAACGCCGACGCCGGCGTCGCCTCGGTCCCGGTCGGGAGGGCGAGCCAGACGTCGTCGGCGGGCATGGCGTTCAAGGGGGCGCCCGGGGTCTTCGGCAGACGGGCGGAGAGACAGGCGTCGAGCCAGGGGATCGCCAGATAGCGCTGATTTCCGCATTCGTGACTGGTGAACGGATCAACGGATATGCCG
>CALCIC010000522.1 GCA_937907405.1 uncultured Isosphaeraceae bacterium
GTCGCTGCTGATGACCTCGCCGCCGGCGCGAGTGCCCAGGGCGAACCAGGTCGGCGGGCTGATCGAGTCCTTGATGAAGTGGACCGAGCCGTCGCAGAACGCCACGTTGGCGCCGCCGTTGTGGTAGCTCCGCGCGGCCGCATGCGAGCCGTAAAGCCCGTCGTTGCTGCAATCGTTGGCCTTGTAATTCGGTGGGATCGTGTGGGAGTAATTCGTCGTCATCGGCAGGAAGCGGTAATACTGTCCGCCCCGGTAGGTGATCATGTCCAGCACCTCGGAGTTGGACCAAAGGGCGCAGACGGGGTTGATGACCTGGTTGTTAAAGGATTTATAGGAAATCCAGTACACCATGTCGATCGCATACGGCGTTCTGCCGTTGTAGTTCCCGGACGCGCCGGTGTATCTCGACTTCCTGGTCTCGGCGAACATGCCGGTGTTCGACGTGCCGTCGGTGAAAGCCGAGATCTGGGTGCGGCTGATGACCTTCTGATAATCGGGCGTTCCCGACTTGGCGGTCTCGTTGATCCGGACGTTGAACGCCCCCACGTAGGCGGAATTGGTTTCTTCTATGGCGTACGTGCCGCCGTAATACTGGCTGGCGGTGCCCCCCGTGCTGGCCATGTAGTTCGAGTAGCCGAGCTGCGCGTCGCCGGAGACGAACCGGGAGGTCGAGCCGTCGGACGGGCAGTTGTACGCGGCGATGATCTGCGTCTGAGCCGTCTTATTGGGCGCGGCGGCGCCCCAGGTGTTCATGCTCAGAGAGAAGTTGAACTGATTGTAGGTGTTCCCCCCCTCAAGGTATTGCAGGATCAACGCCTGAACGTTCGCGCGACCGCCGCCGCCGGGCGGGTTGGGAGCGCATCCGGGGGGCAGTTCGCCTTGCGCCGACTCAAAGTTCAGCGCCGCCAGGGCGATCTGCTTCAGGTTGTTGACGCATTGCGCGCGGCGGGCCGCCTCGCGCGCCGACTGCACGGCGGGAAGCAACAGCGCGATCAGCACGGCGATGATCGCAATCACCACCAGCAATTCGATCAACGTGAATCCGGACCGTCTGCGACCGGAACATGCCATTTCTAGGCGTCCTTGTGCTAAAGATAGTGAAAGCGATAGCGAAGAAGCCGAAGGAGTGAATCGTGGTGTCGCTGGGCTGGACCTGGAGAGGTGCATGTCGAGGGCGCGGGGGCCGCCGTCGAGGGGACGAGTCAGGAAGGCCATGAGACTGGCTGAGAACTCCACCTTTACCAGATCCTCGCAGTCGTCGCATGGAGCCAGTCGGGCTTTCGCCCTTGGGTTGATCGCTCTCAGGTCAGAGGCATCGTAATATTATCCAGCCGGCAATGTCAATCAGCCGGAGGTTTCCGTAATAAAAATTCATCGAATGATCACGAATCGCTCCAACGCGTGGGCGAGCAGCCTGTTTCCAAAGAGACGTCCGCGCAAAGAGGTGTAATTTCAGCGCAAAGGAACTTGACGTGGGGGGCGTTCCCGGGGGCCGTCCGGCGGCATGATCGAGCGCGGCGATCCACGGCGGCACGATCTCGGGATGGCGATCGACCTTGAAGCGGCGGAGGGGGACGACCGCCTGACGGCGACCGTCCGGCCGCCATTCCACCTTGTCGCCCCGGCCCCGGCCGATTAACCTGGCGGGTCGGACGTTGCGATCGAAAACCCGAGACGGCTTGTTGAGTTAGGGATCGATAGGAGTTCTTCGATGAAGCGGATTTTGGTGACCGGGGGATGCGGCTTCATCGGCGCCAACTTCGTGAGGATGGAGCTGGAGCGGAACCCCGAGCTGTCCATCACGAACCTCGACGCCCTGACCTACGCCGGCAACCCCGACAACCTGGCCGACCTGGCGGCCGAGCCTCGCTACCGGTTCGCCAGGGGGGACGTGGCCGACCGGCCGTTCGTCATGGAGCTGGTGGCCGAGGGGGGGTTCGACGCGCTGGTCCACTTCGCCGCCGAGAGCCACGTCGACCGCTCGATCGAGGACGCCACGCCGTTCTTGCGGACCAACGTCATCGGCACCCAGAACCTGCTCGACGCCGCCCGAGCCGCCAAGGTCCCCCGGTTCGTCCAGGTCTCGACCGACGAGGTCTACGGCACGCTCGGCCCCCACGACCCGGCGTTCACCGAGGAGACCCCGCTCACCCCCAACAGCCCGTACTCGGCCAGCAAGGCGGGCGCCGACCTGCTCGTCCGGGCCGCGTTCCACACCCACGGGATGAACGTCGTCACCACCCGGTGCTCGAACAACTACGGGCCCTACCAGTTCCCCGAGAAGCTGATCCCCCTGTTCGTCACCAACGCCCTGGCCGACGTCTCCGTGCCGGTCTACGGCGACGGCAAGCAGGTCCGCGACTGGATCCACGTCCTCGACCACTGCCGAGGCGTCGACGCCGCGCTCCGCAAGGGGATCGCCGGCGAGGTCTACAACTTCGGCGGCAAGAGCGAGCGGTACAACATCGACGTCACCCGGGGCGTGCTCAAGCTCACCGGCAAGACCGAGGAGCTGATCCGGTACGTCACCGACCGCCCCGGCCACGACCGCCGCTACGCCGTCGACTGCTCCAAGGCCGAATCCGAGCTGGGCTGGGCGCCGACCGTCACCTTCGAGCAGGGCCTGGCCGAAACCGTCGACTGGTACAAGGCCAACGCCGCCTGGGTCGACCGGGTCAAGTCGGGCGCGTACCGCGACCAGAAGGCGTGATCGAATCGTTCGACTGGACATTGCGCATCGGGCTCCAGACAGTCAAACGCTGGAATCGGGGTGGCACGGGTTCGTACTCGACCCCGTGAACGCGGGCCGGGGCCTGTCCGCACGGGGTCGAGTACGAGCCCGTGCCACCCGTCCGTCGCCCCTCGGCGAGCGGACTTCTGGCTCTGGACGCGAGAATCGGGAGGCTTGCCGCGTGCGTGCATTGGTGACCGGCGTATCGGGGTTCGTGGGCGGGCACTTGTCGGAGCATCTGTTCGCCAGCGGCGACCAGGTCGTGGGGATCTCGAAGTCGGGCCGATGGCCGGCGGACCTCGCCGAGATCGGCCGATCGGCTCGGATCGAGCGGTTCGACCTGCTCGAGGACGACCCGGCGGACCTCGCCGCTCTGATCCGTCGAAAGCAGCCCGAGGCGATCTACCACCTCGCCGCGCAGTCGAACCCCCAGGCCAGCATGGCCGATCCTCGGGGGACCTGGGCGCTCAACCTCGGGGGGGCGCTCAACCTGCTTGAGGCCGTCAAGGCCGCCGGGCTGGAGCAGTCGCCCCGAATCGTCCTGGTCGGCTCGGGCGTCTGCTACGGCAGTCCGGCCCCCGAGCACGTCCCGGTCTCGGAGTCTTGCCCGTTGCGGCCCAACAACCCGTACGCGGCCAGCAAGGCGGCGGCCGACCTGCTGGGGATTCAGAACCACCTGACCGACAAGCTCGACGTCGTGGTCGTCCGGCCGTTCAACCACGCCGGCCCCAGGCAGTCGCCGCGGTACGTGCTGGCGACCCTGGCGCAACAGGTCGTCGAGGTCGAGCAGGGCCGGAAGGAATGCGTCGAGGTCGGCAACCTCGAGGTCGTCCGCGACTACACCGACGTCCGCGACGTGGTCCGAGGCTACCGGATGCTCGCCGAACGCGGCCGGGCCGGCGAGGTCTACAACCTCGGCTCGGGCCTGGGCCTCAAGCTGACCGACGCCGTCCGCCGCCTGACCGAACTGGCGGCCCGGCCGATCGAGGTCCGCGTCGACCCCGCCCGGGTCCGCCCCGTCGACCTCCCCCTGCTCGTCGCCGACCCCTCCAAGATCAAGGCCGAAACCGGCTGGGCGCCGATCTACTCCATCGACCAGACCCTCAAGGACATGCTGGAGTCGTTCCGGGGGGCCGCGCGTTCGTGACAACATAATGACGCAAGCATTCCCTGTTCCCTCGCGAGGGAAGGGGGCCGGAAGGGTCAGCCCGACCGGCCGCAGCACTTCTTGTGCTTCTTGCCGCTGCCGCAGGGGCAGGGGTCGTTGCGGCCGACCCGCGCTCCGGTGTTGCGGATCGGCTGGGCGGCCGGCGGCGCCGGTTCGTCCCGCTCCTCCGCGTCCAGCCCGGCGAATGGGTCGGCCTCCGTCAGGAAGGATCGGGGGTCCGGCGGCAGGCGGTTTCGAAGGCGCCGCGATGCTCGGCTCGGCGCCGTCGCCGTCGCTCTCGCTCGAGGGCTTCGATCTCGGGCGACGGCCCCGCGCCGAGCATCGCGGCGACGGCCAGGGCGGGGGTGGTCAGATCGCGCAACGCCATGTCGTCGCCCGACCGGATTTCTTTCAGCACGGCGTCAAGACTCTGATCCGAGATCAGATCGCAGAGCGACGAGCAGAGCCACATGCGGACGCCTGCGTCGGTCTCGGTCTCCAGGAGGGCCAGGATCGCCGCTTCCGAGTCCGGGTGTTTGATCTTGCCCAGGACGCCGGTGGCGTAAAGCCGGTAATCATACGTGGCGTCGGGGAACTCCCGGCGGATCAGGGCGACCGCCTCGGGGTCGCCGATGCGGGCCAGGGCGTCCGAGGCGCTTTCCAGCACGAAGTCGCCGTCGAGATGGAGCTTGTCCACGAGGATCGGGACCGCCTCCCGCAGTCGGCGTCGCCCCGCCAGGTCGACGAGGAAGATTTCCAGCCATCCCACGTCCGGTTCCAGTTCCCCCAGCAACCGGCAGATCGTTCCGGCGTCGGGGACGTCATGGCGACCCAGGGCGTCGACGAACTCGGCGGCGTGGCGCCGGTCGATCTTGCCGCCGTCCTCCTCGTCGTCGGCGCGGCGAGCGACGTCTTGCAGTTCCTCCCAGAGCCGTTCGCCCGACCAGTCGAAGAGGTCCCGCCGCCGCTGGATGCGGAGGAGCGTCGCCGGCCGGATGTTCGGATTCCGCTCGATCGCCTCCTGGCGATCCCGAACGATTTCGACGGGGGCCTGGATGACGATGCGGTTGAGATGGTCGATCGCCGATGCGTCCTTCACGCTCGCCAGGAGGGCCAGAAGACGGTCGAGCGAATCCTCGGCGACGGTGAAGCGGTGGGCGTCGTAAAGAATGGAATGGTTCTCTTCAACGCCGTGGCGTTCGCAGGAGTCGAGGACCAGGGGGAGCAGGTCGGCGTCCTCCGACCAGGAATCGCTGAAGTACCGCGCGGCGTGCTTGCGCACGTCGGGATCGTCGTGGAGCAGAAACGGCTTGATTTGATCGGGGGTCGGCATGCCCGCCTCTCGGCTTTGAAGTTCGTCACGACGGCGCGCCGCCGATCATTTGGAATCTCGCTCATTCTACCTCTTACGATCACGGAGTTGCTCGGAATACCAGCCCGACGCGCCAGCGAGGGGACCGCCCTGGGCGGTTCGCGGCGACCGTGGCGGTTCTCAACGATGAATCCCTCGCTGGCGCGTCGGGCTGGTACCTCTACTGTCACGGATTGCTGGAATTGGCGTCGTGAGGCCCGGAATACTAGCCCGAAGCGCAAGCGAGGGTTGATCGTCCAGGACGTCGAATCGGCCCTGGACCTCCCGAGCCGAACCCTCGCTCGCGCTTCGGGCTTGTATTCCGCCCTCCCCGGCCCCTCGATAGAGGTCGGGCGTCCCAATCCGGTGACTCCGGTCCTGCCCGAGGACATCCGTGACAGTAGAGGTATTCCTAGGCCCATACGAATCCGTGTCGGGTCGTCAGCATTTCGGGGAGAGGCTTTCCCAACGGGCGGCCGTCGTCGGTAAGATGAGAGGGTGAGGCTCGGGGGGTCGAACGATTCCATAGAGAGAAGCGCATCGTCTCATGATTCACACGCTGGTTCGGTCGCGCGTCGGCGAGGGCCAGGGCCGCCGGCCTGCTTCGAGGCCGTCCCTCCCTCGCTTGTTGTTCGGGTGCATCGCGGCTGCGCTTCTGGTCGGAGTCGGGGTCGCGGCCGGCGCCGGCTCGCAGGACAGGCCGCGGGCCGCCGGGGGCGAGGCGCGGGTGGGGGAGGCGTTTCGGGTGCCGTATCGGCTGACCGAGACGAACCACTTCCTGGTCCGGGTCCGGGTCAACGGCAAGGGGCCGTTCAACTTCCTGGTCGATTCGGGGGCGCCGGCGCTTTACATCGCGACCGAGACGGCCGCCAAGGTCGGACTCAAGCCCCCGGCGAAGGGGTTCTGGACGCCGCTCGACAGCCTGGAGATCGAGGGGGGGGCGCGGTTGGAGCAGGTCAAGGCGCGGGTGGAAGACCCGTTCCAGCTCGTCGGCATGAACGCCCTGGGGCTGCCGTGGGCGTCGATCGACGGCATCCTCGGGTTCACGATCCTGGCGAAGTTCAAGCTTGAGATCGACCCCAGCCAGGATCGGATGACCTGGACCCGGCTCGACTTCAACCCCGCCGATCCGCCGGTCCCCCGCGACGACGACGGCCCGCCGCCGGTCGAGATGCAACTGATGAACGCCCTCGGGCCGGTCGCCAAGGGGCTGGCGTTCCTGATGGGCAAGCAGCCCGAGGAGGTCCGCGTCAACCGGGGGTTCCTGGGGATCGTCTGGGCCGAGGACGAGCCGGGGACCGTGCGGGTCGTCAAGGTGCTGCGGGGCTCGCCGGCCGAGGCCGCCGGGCTCCGGCCGGGGGACGCGCTGCGGGAGATCGGCGGTAAGCCCGTCGACGGCCTCAAGACGGCCCGAGCGCTGACGGCCGGCGTCCGGCCGGGGGACGCCGTCGCGGTCGTCGTCAAGCGGGACGGCGAGGAAACGACGCTCAAGCTGACCGCCGGGGAGGGGCTTTGACCGATGGACCACGACCGAGGTCGAGTTCAAGAAGCGTACCCAAAACCATCGACGGCGTCGCTCTGGCGGCCGATCATCGTCTGCATGATCGCGGCCCTGGCGGCGGCTTCGCTGTTCCTCGACCCCGCGCCGGCCTTCGACCAGGCGGAGCAGGGGGACGGCCGCCCCAAGGCCGCGCCGGCCAGGGTGGCGTTCTCGATGCTGCCGTCGAATCATATGCTGGTCCGGGCGATGATCAACGACAAGGGGCCGTACCGGCTGATCTTCGACCTCGGCGCGCCGATCACGCTGCTGAGCAACGGCGCGGCCGAGACCTCGGGGGTGGTGAAGGACGACGCCCCCAAGTCGTTCTTGTTCTCGATGCGGGGCGAGGCCGAGGTCGCCAGGATGCGGGTGGGGGACCTGACGGCCGAGAAGCTGCCGGTGGTGGTCTTCGACCATCCGGCGCTGCGGATTCTGGGCGACGTGCTGGGTCGGCCGGTCGACGGGATCATCGGGTTCACGTTCTTCGCGCGGTACAAGACGACGATCGACTATCAGAGCAACGAGATGACGTTCGAGCCGGTGGATTTCGAGGTCCGAGACCTGATGAAGGACCTGCCGGCCAAGCTCTCCGGCCCCAGGACCGCGCGGCGGCGGACGGTGGCGCCTGGGGTGCTTCTGGGGCTTCGGCCCGTCAAGGACGCGGACGGGGTACGGGCGGCCGAGGTCTCGGCCGACTCGCCGGCCTCGGCCGCGGGGATCAAGGCGGGGGACCTCCTGCTCTCGATCGACGGCCGCTGGACGACCTCGATCGACGACCTGTTCGCCGCCGCCGCCGACCTGACCCCCGGCAAGGACGCGCCGGTCGTCGTCCGCCGCGACGGCGACGACGTCGCTCTCACGCTCCGTCCCGAGGACGGCGCCTAACCCTGAGGAATTGTCATGCGACTACGATTCGACACGTCCACGCGTTCCACGGCGCTCTCGTCGACGGCGGCGGCGGCCTTGCTGCTCATGCTGGCGGCCGTCGGCTGCGAGGAGGAGCGGCACACCAAGGCCGGCCCGTCCACCAAGTCCAAGAACGCGGTCGCCCACGCGCCGGCCGCCGCGCCCCAGCCCGAGTTCATCGTCGGCAAGCGGACCCAGGAGATCGTCAACGCGACCCCCGAAGCCCAGCAGGGGACGACCGTCTCGGACTTCAAGATCACCGCCAAGGACTACATCACGATGCAGGGGAACGCCTACGTGTCGATCATCGGCAAGACGGCGGTCATGAACATCGACCACGCCGTCGACCTCTACAAGGCCGCCAACGACCGCTACCCCAAGGATTACGACGAGTTCATGGCCGAGATCATCAAGGCCAACAACATCAGCCTTCCCAAACTTCCATATTATCAAAAATATGGATATGACGAGGCCAATCACAAGCTGGTGGTGCTTGAGTCCGAATCCCTCAAGAACCATCCCCCCGGCCGTTGAGCCGGGGTGGAACGGGCTCGACGCCCGATCCGGCGTCGGGCTCATCGGAGCTGGTCGTGCTCGTCCCGCCCGTCGTACGGCCGGTCGCGGCCCGACGAGCGGCCCCATCGGCGCCGGGGCGGGGGCGGAGGCGCGTTGATCGTCGCGGCCACGTTGAGCTGGAGGCTGATCGGGGTGATCCGGTTCACCTTCCAGACCCCCGGCTCGTCCTCCTCGAAGCCGAGCGACCACGCGGTGTTGGCCGCCCCCGCGCCCCCCATCCCGAACGGACCCAGGATCGACCCCTGGGTGAAGACCTTGAACTCGGCCTTGCCCCGCCGGCTCTGCCGCCCGACGCTGGTCTGAAGCCCGTAGACCCGGACGGTCTCAAGGTCCGAGTTCGCCAGGCTGGAGCGGATCAGGCTCTGGGTCGCCGGACCGGAGAGCGCCTCCCCCTCCTGCACGTACTGGACGTCGGGCGTCATCCGGGCCAGGAGACCCTCCGCGTCCCCCGCCAGCAGCGATTTCCGCAAGTCGTAAACCACCGCCTCGACCCGCTCCTCGTCCGTCACCCAGACCCGCTCCACCACCACCACCAGGACCGCCGCCGCCGCCGCCGACAGGCCCCAGATCAGGTACTTCCCCTCCTGCGTCGCCCGGAGCGCCAGGAAGCAGCCGACCGCCGCCACCCCCAGCGACCCCGCCAACCACGTCGGATCGTCGGACAACCACGTCATGTCAGCCCGCTCCCTCTGAAAATCCTACAAATGTAGGATGTCGTCGATTATTCGACCTTGCCGGGGCCCGGGTCAAGGGGCGGTCAGTTGGGTTTCTTGGGTTGGTCGGCCTTGGGCTCGTCGTCGGCCTTGGGCTCGTCGTCGGCCTTGGGCTTGTCGTCGGCCTTGGGCTTGTCGTCGGCCTTGGGCTTGTCGGCCTCTTGAGCCGCCCTGGAGGGGTTGGCGGGAGGCTTGTGGCGGACGGTCTGGATGTCGGAGTAGGCGACGGGGATCTGGTTGTACCGGGGTTCCCACTCGGACGGGCGGAGCTTGAGGTTGGATTCCAGGAACCGGTCGAGCGCCGCGGTGACCTTGGGTTCGAGCCGGAGGAGCTTGAACCCGTGGAGCGAGGAGGGGAAGAGTTCGATCTTGTTGAGCCTGGCGCGTTCGACCCCCTGGCGGCTGGCCTCGACGGCGTCCTTGGATGCGTTGTCCTTGGCGCCGGAGAGGATCAGCATGGGGACGCGGAGGGCCAGGGGAGCGAGCACCTGGTCGAGCGCGTAACCGGCGCCCGAGGGGAGGGGGGAGACCAGGATCATGGCGTTGAGGTCGCTGGCGCGGCCCTCGGTGGAGACGGCCGCGCCGGGCTGGTAGGCCCATCCGGCGATGAGGTTGGCCCCTTCGCCGACGCCGAGCGCGCCGAGCTTGCCGATGTTGAGGTCCCCTCGGTTGTGGCGGTCGAGGAGGAACTGGTAGGCGGCTTGGAGGTCCTCGGCCATCGCCTCGCGGTCCTCGGCGTTGCGCGCCCGCCGCGGGTTGAGCCCCTGGCCGCGCAGGTCCATGGAGAAGACCGCGTAGCCGTCCTCCTGGAAGTGCTCGGCGAGCCCCTTCCCCTTGAGCTCGGCGACCGAGTCCTCGAAGTCCTTGCTCGATCGGCCGGCCTCGTGGACCAACATCACCACCGGGGCGGTGGGGCCGAGCTTCGACGGGTAGTACGACGCCGCGAGCTGCGTGCCGTCGAACGACTGAAGCTTGAACTGATAATGGTACGTCCCCTTGGCCAGGCCCCCCCCGTTCGGGTCTTGCTCCCTCGCCTTCGCCGGGTCCGCCTCCGGCTTGGGCGCGAGCGGGTCGGCGGCGTTGGGGCGGGCGTTCTTCTTGATCGGCACCCCCCCCTGATCGCGGACCCGGCCGCGGTTGGCGCGCTTGGGAGCGTCCTGCGCGGCCAACGCCAGCGTCGTCGACGCCGCGATCAGCAGGACCGTGAACTTCCCGATTCGCGAGTGGCTCGACATGGCGCGACGTCCTGGTTGAAACATGGCGGAACCGATCCCCCCTCCATCGTAGAACGACCGCCGCCGATCAACAAGCCGGAGCGAGTTGAGAATGGCGCCGACGGGTGAGCGTCTCGAAAGTGGGTGGGAAACCTCGTCCAACAGAGGCGGTTGATGG
>CALCIC010000523.1 GCA_937907405.1 uncultured Isosphaeraceae bacterium
GATGGTGAGCGACTTCGCTTCCATCACGGCGATCCGCCGCGCCCCCTGGGCCTTCCAGGGCTCGACGTTGATCTTCTTGAAGCGTTCGATCGCCGCGGCGGGCTCCCCCTTCTCGATCTCCAGGATCGAGCCGGTCAAGTACTGGGCGTGAGCGGCGGGCTCGGAGTCTGGGAACTTGCCGGCGAGGGTCGCCCAGGCGGCGATCGCCTGGTCGAACTTCTTCTCGGGCAAGAAGCTCTCGCCGATCAGGAAGAGCGACTGGGGGACGCGGGGATCGAGCGGGTTGCGCGTCACGAAGTCGTTCCAGGCGGAGCGGGCCTCGGGGTGTCGGCCTCGTCGCAGGTGGTCGGCGGCGATGAGCAACTGGGTGTCGAGGATCGCGCGCTGGGCGTCGGCGCTCTGGGGGCCGTTGGGGTAGACGGCGAGGTAGCCTTTCCAGGCGGCGATCGCCTCGTCGTACTTCTGCTGTCCCTGAAGAATCTGACCGTACTGAAAGGTCGCCGTCATGGACAGTTCGGCGAGGTCCTTGCGGGCCTCGTCGGAATCGACGTGGAACCCTTCCTGCTTGAGGAACCGCGAGAGGGCGGCGAGCGCCTGATCGCTCTTGCCCCGCGCCAGGTGCGCCGCGCCGATGCTGTACGCCGATCGGACGGCCCGAGGATGCGCGGGGAAGGCTTCGAGGAACCGCTGGATCGCCGCGACGCCCAGGTTCAAGCTGGCGTCGTCGGGGGGATTGGGAATTCCGTGGGTCGACGGGATCTCGGCGAGTGCCAAAGTCCGGGCCTCGCGCGCCTCCGGGGACGCCTCGTCGGGCTTGAGTTGATCGACGTCGCGCGCCAGGTCGGTCCACGTGAGTCGAGCGTCGAGCATCCGGTTGTCGGCCCGCTGCGCCTCGCCGAGCGCGAATCGGGCCGCGAAGCGGTCGGACCCCTTGGGATGGTCGCGGAGATAGCCTTGGAACTCCTGGATCGCCCGGGCGTTGTCCTTGAGCGCGAGGCTCGTCCGACCCATCTCGAGCTCCAGGCTGGCGCGGATCGTTTCCCCCTTCGCCAGCCCCCGGGCCTGAGCCAGCAACTCCCAGGCCCCCTTGGGGTCGGCGGGGACCGCCGGGTCGTCGGGGTGGAGAAGCCGGGTGGCGAACGACTGATAGACCTCGGCCAGCCGGTCCTTGCGATCATCGGCCAGAAGCGGCAGGGTCTCGGCCCTCGCCAGCTCTTCCGCTTTCGCCAGATTGCCGGCGGCCAGTTCGACGAGGGCCAACTCGAAGCGGATCTTGGGCGTCCACGCCGACCGGGGATGGTCCTTGAGCGCCCCCTCCAGGGTGGTTCGCGCGGCGTCCCGATTCCCGGCCGACCGCTCGGTGATCGCCGTCAGAAAGCTCAGATAGGCGCGTTCGTCGTCGTCCCGCGCCTTGGCTCGCAGCTCGCGCAGGCGTGACAGCGCGTCATCGTACTTGCCTTCCTGCATGGCGGCGACGACCTCGCCCGGCGCGATCGGCGCGGGGGGGGCGAGTTCGCCTTGCGGCGCCCTGGGTTTCGCCTCCGGTTTCGCGTCGTCGGCCGCGACGGCCGCATGAAACACCACCGCCAGCACGCATGCGTTAACAAAAAGGCGACCGAAATATGACGTCACGGGACCGTCCTCCGCGAGTTAGATCAAGGTGGGACGCCAAGATGACGCAGCCGACGTCGAATTGCAACCACGCCGAAAAGACGGCGGACCGGACCAATGCGAATCCGAGGCGGACCGCGACCGTCGAAGAAATTGGACGCCCACGCGGGACGTCTGGTTCCCGAACGGGCCCGCAACCAACCTTCTCAGGGGTTTCTGCCAAGTTCTTACGTCCGAGAACGTATTTCATTAGGAAGGTTCGGCGGACTGCCGAGGTCTTCCCGCACCGCGATGGAATCCTGGTCGCGCCGTGTCGGCGGACGTCGCCGGATTACGAGATGCTACCATAAGGCGAATTGACCGCGCTCGACATGCATCAGGCTTCGAAGATAGAATTCAGCGCCGGTCCGACCTTGCAATGGAATTATGCAGCCGGAGACCGATGGTGGCGACAACCGTGCATGGAATTTGGCACATCTACCGCCAGGCTGGACGCCGATCCCAGGCTCGTCGCGGGGCCTTCGACCCTGATCGCGCGTTCCGCTCGAGAGGCCTTGAGCTTCTCGAATCGCGGATGCTTCTGAGCATCGACGGCCTGTATGGCTCCGATGCGACGGGGGGGGCCGCCGCGCTGGTGACGGCGTCGGTTTCGGCCGAGGTTTCCGCGTCCCCGTCGTTGCAGTCGGCCTCGTTCTCGTTTTCGGCGACTCCGTCGAGTTTCGGTGCCCCGGTCGCGCTCGGTCCCGATCTCGTCCCAGGCCTGCGACAGCGCGCCTCAAGCGGCGTGAGGAACTATTCGATCGTCTCGCGTTCGGCGATGATCCTCCGCGACCAGGACGGCAACGTCCTGTCGTCGCTCGACGGCGGCGAGGCCGGCTCGATCTACTTCGGCGGTTCGAACACCGACGGGGAGCCCACGGGGCCGAGTCAGGACGTGCGGGACGAGCAAGCCCACGAGTTCACGCCCGAGGGCATGGCCGCCTTGCCCCACGTGCCCTGGTCGCCCGACTTCTCGCTGAAGGGGACGCTCAGCCCGGATCGAGGATGGATGTCGTTCACGGTGCCGGTCGGACCCTACACGAACACGCTGCGGCTGGCCGTCAGTTCCGAACACGACGGCTCGGCAATGCCGGCGATGGTCGACCAGATGTATCTGATGGATTCCAAGGGGAGATTGGTCGCGGAACTCACGGGGATTGCAACGGTGTCGTCGTCGTCGACGCAGACCCTGACCGTCTCAATCCAGTCCGCTCCGTCGGGCGGCGCCCTGCTCATCCGCTTGATCGTCACGCCGCAAGATGATTCGGACGGATCCTCCGGCGACGGCGGCTCACCGATCACTCCCGATACGAATGGCGGGATCGGCGCTCTGACGCCCCCGCCGTCCCAGACGTCGAACGGCTTCACGGTGGAGGTCCAACGCGACGACGGCCCTTTCGGTTCGCCCAGTCCGTCGGTCGCGTCCCCCTCTCTGGCCCTACCGCCCGGGACTTACCTTCCCAGCACGTCCGGTTCCGACTTCAGCCACTTCGGTTCGGGCTCGTCGACGAGTCCGACGAACACCGCGCCCGCCGTCGAGCCCGGCTACGCCGCGAACGCTACCAACTGGTCCAACTACGTCGGCGGCGCCGGCGGGCGGGCTTCGAGAGAGCCGATCGACCTGGAACCCGAGTCGGAGTCGATCTCGCTGGGGCCGTTGGTCTCGCGGGGGCGGCCCCGATCGGCCCCGCGCTGGCTACCACGACCGACGATCCCGCTCCCTCGATCAGCCGCGACGAGCAAGGGGGGCGTGATTCCGCCCCCGGGCGTCTGGAAAGCGAGCTTGCATGGCGGCAGAGTCAGACCGAGACGATTGAGTCCACGACCCGCCCCCCATTCGACCCCCAGACGAATGACGACGGCTCGCCGATTACGACCCTGATGGGTCTGAGCGGATTTCCTACGCTGGTCGCATCATTCCCTCGCCAGCAAGGGGCGTCGCAGGTCGAGGAATTGGCGGCGACGCTGCAACCGCCGGCCGACCTGGCGGTCCCCGACGAGGATCTGCTGACCTCGCCGACCGACCGGCGAAGCCAGCAGGACGAGATCGCCAAGGCGGGAATCGCCACCCGAGCCATGGGCTTCATCATCGCGCTCGGACTCGCCAGCGGCCCTCTCTATCCCGACCTGATCGCGCTCGCTCGGCGTCGCCTCGCCCGCAAGCGCCGCATCGGCTCGCCGGCTCGAAGTCTCTTCCGCCGCCGCTTCCCCTGGCCGATTTCCTGAACTCCCTCCCCAAAGCCCCCCCCTTTCAAGAGGGAGACGCGGCCGTCGAGCCCCACGCGGGCCGGCGGGCTCGGCGCGAGCCACGCCCTCGCGAGCCCGATCATCGACCGAACCCCGGTCTCGCCCTCTCCACAGGGGTCAGGCGCCGAGTCTGGTCTGCGTTCGCCGTCGGCGTCGCGATCGAGCCGGAAGCGTCGGCCGGCTCGACAGGAGCCTCCCTTTTTCAGAGCACGGCGAACCGCACCATTTCGGGGAACCGCCGCCAGGCGTGAACCGCGGCGCGGCAGGCCAGGGTCAACCAGCGGGGGAGGCGGTCGGGGCGCTCACGCAGGCATCGCGTGTAGTTGGCGAGAATCCGAAGCTCGAGCTTCAGGTCGTTCTGCGCCCAGGACGACGCGTGCTCCAGGTCCGCCAGCGCCAACTCCCACGACGGCGGCTCAAAGGCGAGATAGCTGCGAGCCCGGCCGAGGTACGCGGCGGGGAACTCGGAGTCGCGGTGAAGGACGAGCGTCCACTCCCGCGCGGCCTCGTCGAATTGACCGAGAGCGAGCAGGGCCTCGGCTCGGGCGGCGTGGGTGAACGGGTCGTCCGAGTTCAGAACAGCCACGTCGAGATCTTCGATCGCCGATTCGACCTCGCCCGATTCCATCCGCAACAGCCCCCGCAGCTCCAGCAGGCCGGTCTCGTCGGGCTGAAGCTTCAGCCCCTCGTCGATCTCACGCGCGGCCCGGATTCGATCTCCCGAGCGACGGGCCACGCGCGCCGCGATCAGGTGGGCGGCCGGCGAGTTTTGATTCGAGGCGGCCAGCGCGAGTTCGGCCGCCGCCAGGGCCGAGGCGTGGCGCCCCAGCGCCGAGAGGATCACGGCTCGCGTCAGATGGTCCCGATAAGCCTCGCCGGGATCGTCGTCGTCGTGCTCGGCGATCGCCGCCTCGGCGGCGGCGAGGTCGGCCTCCAGCGTGGCGCCGTTGAGCGGGAGGAGGGCCAATTCATCGGGCCTGTCGAGTTGGAGCCGCCCCGATCGACCGGCGCGAAGCAAGGCGCGTTGCACCAGGCGGTGGCGCGCCGGCGAGGGATCGAGCCGCCTCGCCTCGATCGCGTCCTCGACCGCCTCGGAGTCGCGCCGCAGCATCATCCGGACCACCGCGCGGGTCGCCAGCAGGTCGCCGCGCCCGATCCCGCCGGCGTCCGTCGTGATCAGATGGTCGAGCGCCGGGGCGACCGACTGGACGCGGCCCATGCGGAGGTCCAGCAGGGCCCGGCTGTACCGAGCGGCCGAGTCGCTCGGGTCGTCCTTCAAGAGCGCGTCGTAGCCGGCGCGGGCGCGGTCGACCAGGCCCGACTCGGCGTCGATGTTGGCGAGGTTGAGCCGCGCCGCGCGCCCCAGGGGGCTCTCCGGGTCGATCCGCAACGCGGCGGCGTACTGCGCGCGGGCCCGCGCGAAGTCGCCGAGCGTCTGGTGGGCGAACCCGAGCTCAAGCTGGACCTTGACCACCTCGGGGCGATCGCCCATCAGAACGAGCGTCCGTTGCAGGTCGTCGATGGCCCACGACCAGAGCCCCTTCATGCGGTACAGCCGGGCCCTGCTATACAGCACCCAGGGCGACTCAGGCTTGAGCGCCGCGGCGATCGTGTATTGATCGACGGCCGCGTCGCGAAGGCCGGCCTGGTCTTCCAGATACCCGAGGTAGAACTGGTACCAGTAATTCGACGCCTCCAGCCGGGCGGCGCGGTGAAGCCACTGCCGGGCTCGTTCACGATCGCCCCGGCTGGAGTTCAGCAGACCCCACTGGAAGCAAGCCAGCGGCGAACGCTCGTCGACCGCGGTCGGCTCCCGATCCCGACCGCCGGCGGCCTCGGGATCGTCGTCGCCGATCAACGTCCGAAGACGGCCCCGGAGCGCCCGCCAGGGGCCCGGCGATTCGGTGAAGACAAGCGCCTTGTCGCAGACTTCCACCGCGCGTTGCAGCGGGAGCCGGCTGGTCGTCGATGCGTTCCGGGCGTCCAACCGGAACGCCGACTCGACCCCCGCCATCCAGAGGAACAGCAGTTCGTCGACCTCGTGAAGGAGGCGGACCTGGCGGGGCGCGTCGAGCAGGGTCCAGATGTGGTCGAGCTTGGTCCAATCGCCTCGCGAGTTCAGCACGTAGAACGGCGAGAGCCGTTCCTGAAGCTCGCGAACGGCGCCGGGGAGGTCCTCCCCCAGGCCGATCAGCCGCATCCGCAGGCCGTCGGCGGCGGCGTGCAGATCGTCGGCCCGCCCCCGGGTGGTCGCGTACCGCTCGGCGAGCTGGACCTTCTCGCGCGCCTGCTGGCCGAGCTCCTCAAGGCTGTTGTAGCTCTCGCGGCCCGAGATGCCGATCCCGGCCTCGGCGTTCCGCCAGCGGAACAGTCGGCCCCAGATCCCGTCCTCGGACCGCTTCGACAACTGGTCGGCCGCCTCGAACAGGAGCTTGGCCTTGTCGAACCGCTCGTTCCTCAGATCCACGAGCCCCTCGCCGTAGCTCTGTCGCACCTGATCGAGCCGCTCGACCCGCTCGATCCGCCGATTGACGACCGCGCCGGCGACCACCAGGCCCGAGACCAGGACGAGCGCCGAGACCGCCAGACGGAGCCGATTGCGGCGGAGTCGGCGAGCCGACCTGCTCCAGAACGGCTCGCGCGCGAACGCCAGCGGCAGGTCGTCGGCGACGGCCTGAAGATCGGCCGTCAGCTCCGAGGCCGACTGGTAGCGGTCTTCCGGATCGGCCGCCAGGCAACGCAGGACGACCGCCCGCAACGCGGCCGGGACCTCGCAGTCCGACTTGAACACCCCCTCGGAGTCGCGACGCCGGGCGTCGGCGGCGCTCAGCAGCGTCTCGACGATCGAGCCGGCCTTGCGGGGGGGGGCGAACGGCTTGCGGCCGAGCGTCGCCTCGAACAGCAAAACGCCCAACGAATAAATGTCTGATCGCGCGTCGATATACTCGGAGCGGACCTCGGCCAGCGCTTCCAGATGCTCGGGGGCCATGTAGTCGACCGTTCCGCCGAGGTTCGCGGCGGCGCGGTCGCGGTCGTCCTCGACGATCGATTCGTGGGCGAGGTTGAAGTCGAGGAGCATCGGCGCGCCGTCGCCGGCGATCAGCACGTTCGACGGCTTGACGTCGCGATGCAGCACCCCGCGGTCGTGGGCGTGCCCCAGGGCCTCGGCCAGCCGCGCCCCCCACCAGGCGACGGCCTGCGCGAACGTCCGCTCCGACAACGCCCGACGCCCCGTCGACGGCCCTGACGGCGGCCCGTCGGACGGATCGAGCCGGTCCAGCGTCTCGACCAGCGTGAAACCGGTCGGCGCGTCGTCGCCGGCCGTCCTCCCGACCTCGGTCAACACCTGCGCCAGCGTGACCCGGCCGAAGTACGGCATGCAAAGCACGTGCAGCTCGGTCTCGGGGTCGACGCTGTGGGAGTGGACCGGCACGATGTTCGTATGCTGGAGTCGGGCGAGCGTCTGCGGCTCGCGCGAGCCTCGGACGCTCAGCTTGAGCGCCACCAGCCGGTCGGCCAGGTGGATCTCTCGCGCGAGGAAGACCCGGGCGAACGAGCCGCGGCCGAGCTCCTCGACCAGTTCGAATCCAGCCACCACCTGACCGGCCTCCGGAAACGCGACCCGGCCGGGACGGTCGCCGGGGCCGACCGACGTCGAAGCCAGCGGCACCGCCGAGGTCGAGCCCGAACCCACAAGCCGGTGGATGTCGAGGACGCGTTGCAGCGACTCGGAGAACGAAGCGTAGCGAGCGAGGAACGCCGACGCGTCGGGGGTTTCGCCGGCCTCCTCGCGGAGGCAGAACTCCTCGTAAATCAGGGCGACGATCGTATCCTCGCCGAGATCGGGGAAGTGGCGGATGTACCATTCGGCGTCCGGCCTCTGATCGCCCTCCCAACGCAGCGACATATCGGTGCGCAAGAGCGCGAGCCGGGCGCCGGGGAAGCCGGCGGCCTCGGCCCAGGACGCGAGGAACGCGCGCGGGTCGGGCGGCGGCCCCGACGCGGCGGTCGTCTCGCGCCAGGCTTGCTCGTAACGTCTCGTGAGGCGGGCCGCGGAGGGCGTCGAGGCGTCCTCCCACGTCCTCCCCCAGGCGCCTACGCTCATCACCCCGGCTCCCACTCCGTCTCCATCCGTCGCCTGAGCTCTTCGAGCACGCGCTGCACCGTTCGTTCGCTGACGCCCAGCCGCTCGCCGATGTCCTTGCTTGAAAGCCCCTGGGCCTTCAACTCCAGCATCGTCCGACGCTCCTCGGGCAAGAGCGCGTGTAATCGATCAAGAACCTCGTGCGCCTGAGCCACCTCGCTGGGCGAATCGATCGGGGCGGCGACCTCCTTGGGCCGACGGCCGTCGGCCCAAAGCGGCTCCTCCCGGTGCATGTCGTTCTTCAAGCTGGCGGCGCGACGATATTCGTCGATCACCTTATTCTTCGCAGCCCGGGCCAGGAAGGCGACAAGATGCCGCGAATCCTCGAAATCGGTGGGCGCGTCGCGCATCCGACGGAAGAAGCTCCCCCAGACGCTCTGGAGGAAGTCGAGCGAATCGAACCGTGACCGCAACAGCCTGGGGAGCTGCCTGCGGACCACCAGCCGGACCTCGGGCTCGAACCGCTGGAGCAACTCGCGCGCGGCGGTCTCGTCCCCTTCCTGGATTCGCTTCAGGAAGTCGGCCAACTCGCTCTCTTTCTCTTCGCGCCGCGGTCGATCGTCGACCGACATGATTCGTCCCCCTGGACTCGACGGAGTGTTCGAGGTGGCGTGCTCATCCGTCCAGAACCCCGCCCTCCACCCCCGCGCCCGCCGCGAACCCGATCCTTCCCAACAGGCTAACGCGAAGTCCTCGACATTGACAAGTCACGCTCCCGGCCGGAGGTTCTCGCCGACCGATCGCTGAATTCACCCCGTGGCGTACGACTTTGGAATTGCACGCGGGGCGCCTCGCCTTCCCATCTGGAGCCCGGGTTCGTATGCGATTCGGAAGGGAAACGCGCGGATTTGAGCCCCCTTCGGCTTGTGACGGATCAAGCGATTCGCCCTGTTCCAGCGAAGGCGCAGGTCGGCGGGCTTTTGGGTTCGATCGCGCAAAAACCGCCGACCGCTCCCAATCCTCCCTCGCCCTCCGCCGCGGGAGTTGGCTTCGTTCGCGCTGGTTTTCGCTGCGGTCCGCCCCGTCGACAGGGCTTTCCAGGTTCGCCGAACGACCTCGGCGGGAGTTGGCTTCGTTCGCGCCGCCCCCCCCCACGCAGGGACGGGTTTTGATTTCGTAACCCATTGTTATTATATGGGTTGCGTATTCTTATCGAGAATGGGAATTGGCTTCGTTCGCTCCCGTTTCCCCCCTTGACCGCCTTGGAATCGCCTTGAGTTCGGCGATCCGCGACGCCTGACGACTGCTCGTGGAATGGCTTTGTTCGCGCGTCTTCGGCTCGGCTTCCGCCTCGGTTTTCGTCTCGCGTCGAGTTGGCCGATTGGGTTTGATCGTCGCGAATTCGGAAGGCGCGCCGGCCGGCGCCGGCGAACGTCGACTCGCCCCCGCCTGGCACTGACGGACGAATTGTCAAAGACCGTATCTCCTAGAGCGATTTGCTTTCGGATCGCCTACAAGAATGGTTTGAGTTGGAAATGAGCATGCCTTGCAATGCAAGGCGTCGGTCCTGCGGGTCGTGGAGTGCGGCGGCCTGCCGCCGCTTCCAACACGCATAGCGCGTGGGAGCAAGCTCCCGCACTCCACGTTGGCGAACTGCGCAACCCATCAGGAAACCGCTCTAATGTGGATTATACGACATGGGCCCGATTCCGCGCGCGGTTGTCCGACGATGGCGGGTCGATCGTTTCGGGGCGTGCCCCCCGGGGTTATACTCAACGGCCGCGACCGTCGAACGTACCGATGCACTCCCCGGCCTTTGAGGTTCCGCCATGCGCGCGCTCGCTCGCTGTTCCGCCCTGGCCCTGGTCGTGATCGCCGTCGGCGCCGCGAGCATGACGCGGGCGCAGGCGCCGCGGACCCCCAGCGCGCTGGAACGCTCGCCCGAGGGCTGGAAGGATCTGCTCGCCGAGGCGGGCGCCGGCTTGAAGGGCTGGACGCGCCTCGGCATCCCCCCCGATCCGAGGCCGAAGTCCGACGCGGTCCCCACGAAGCCGAACCTCTCGCAGTGGAAATTCGACGCGGGCCTGGGCGTCGTCGTCTGCGCCGGCGACGGCGGGCACGAATGGCTCCGCTGGGACGAGGAGCTTGGCGACTTCATCTTCCACGTCGAATGGCGGTTCGTCCCCGTCCCGGGCAAGAAGGGGTATAACTCCGGGGTCTACGTCCGCAACGCGGCCGACGCCTCGATCTGGCACCAGGCGCAGACGGGCGACGCGTCCGGCGGCTTCCTGTTCGGCGACACCCCCGTCGACGGCGAGGTCAAGCGGGTCAACCACAGATCGGAAGAGCACACGTCTGAACTCCAGTCACCTTGTAATCTCGTA
>CALCIC010000524.1 GCA_937907405.1 uncultured Isosphaeraceae bacterium
GCCCGCCCCAGGGTGGCCAGCTTGTGGCCCCGGGGGACGATGTACGCGGTCTGCTTGACCAGCGGCACGGTGCCCGCGGCCGACGGCTCGGGCTGGATCTGGATCTTCAAGGGATCGGTCAGATGCTTCCGGGCGATGGCCGCGATCCGGGGGGGGAGCGTCGCCGAGAAGAGGACCGTCTGGCGCTCCTTGGGGGTGTCGGAGAGGATCGACTCGATGTCGTCCGCGAAGCCCATGTCGAGCATCTCGTCGGCCTCGTCGAGGATCACGATCCGGACGGACTCAAGCCGGAGGTTCTTCCGCTTGATGAGGTCCAGCGCGCGGCCGGGGGTGGCGATCACCACGTCGGCGCCCCGTTCGAGGGCTCGGATTTGAGGACCGTACGCCTGGCCGCCGTAGACCGGGATCACCGACGCGCCGATCGGCTTGCCGTAGCGATGGACGGCTTCGGCGACCTGCATGGCCAGTTCGCGGGTGGGGACCAGCACCAGGGCGAAGGGACGCGGACGCTTCTTTTCCTCCAGCGACAGGCGATGCAAGAGCGGCAGCGCGAAGGCGGCCGTCTTGCCGGTGCCGGTGGCCGCCTGGCCCACCAGGTCCTTGCCGGTGAGCAAGGGGGGGATCGCCTCACGCTGGATCGGCGACGGCTCCTCGTAACCGAGTCCGGTCAGCGCCTCGACGATCCGGGGGTCCAGGCCCAACGTCGAAAAGCCCGGAAGCTCCCCCTTCTTCGATCCACGTTCCGCCATCCCGTCAACCTTTCCCTTCAATTCCGGTCTCCACTTCAGTTCGCGTCGCGGCCGTCGCCGGCCGTGGTTCGAGGCTCCGGGCGCCGCGGCGACGATCCGCCGCGGCGGCCGAGTCTCCGTCGATCGATCTCAGTCTCAGACGTCGCAGAGGACGACGGCCTCGCGAAGCCCTTGGACCGGGTCGCGAGTGGGGATGAATTCGTGGCCGACGTGGCCGTCGTAGCCGATCTCCAGCAGCGCCTTCATGAGCGCCGGGTAGTTGAGTTCCTGGTCGGCGTCGAGCTCGCAACGACCGGGGACGCCGGCCGTGTGGATGTGTCCGATGTACTGCTTGTGATCGTGCAGCCGCTTGATGAGGTCGCCGTCCATGATCTGGACGTGGTAGAAGTCGTAGAGCAGCTTCAGATGCGGCGAGCCGACGCGCTTGATGACGTCGATGCAATATTCCGTATGGTCGCCCTGGTAGCCGGGGTGGCCCTTCATCGGGTGGTCGGTCACCCGACTGTTGAGCATTTCAAGGCAAAGGACGACGTTCTTCTTCTCGGCGTGGCCGATGATCTTCTTGAAACCCTCGACGCAATTGTCGGCGCCCTCTTCCAGGGACAGGCCGTCGGCGTAGCCGGTGAAGCAGATCACGTTCTTGTAGCCGTACTCGGCGCAGGCGTCGATCGCCTCGGTCGTGGCCTTGACGACGCGGTCCCAGTGCTTGGGGTTGTTGAACCCCTTGACGAACGGCGGGTCGGGACTCATGTCGATCTGGCCGATGGCGTTGGTCAGGCCGGCTTCCTTAAGTTTCGGGAAATACTTCGGCGGGGCGAGCTCGATGCTCGAGCAGCCGAGCGCCTTCGCCTGCTTGATGAACTCGTCGATCTCCCAGTGGGGCTCGAAGCACCAGTGGACGATCGATTGCTTGATCCGGCCGTT
>CALCIC010000525.1 GCA_937907405.1 uncultured Isosphaeraceae bacterium
CCGCCCCCGACTCTTCGAACCGCTGGGAATCGTCGACCCGACCTGGGGGACCAGTCCGCAAGGGGTTTCGTTGGGGGGCTACGGGCTCAACGTCCGCACCGAGGACGTCGCCAAGTTCGGCCAGCTCTACTTGCAGAAAGGCGAGTGGAACGGCAAACAGCTCGTGCCCAGGCAATGGGTCTTCGCCGCCACCTCCCGCCAGACCTCCAACGGCAGCAACCCCAAGAGCGACTGGGACCAGGGCTACGGCTACCAGTTCTGGCGCGCCCGCCACGGCGCGTACCGGGGGGACGGCGCCTTCGGCCAGTACTGCATCGTCATGCCCAAGGAGGACGCCGTCGTCGCGATCACCAGCGGCGTGAAGAACATGCAGGCCGTCCTCGACGTCGTCTGGGACGAACTGCTGCCGGCGCTGAAGCAAGACGCGCTCCCGGCCGACGAGGCCGCCGCCTCGAAGCTCGCCGCGAAGCTCAAGGGCCTGACCCTGCGACCCCAGGAGGGCGCGGCCGCGCCGGGCTCGACCGTCCAGGCGATCGGCAAGACGTACAAGTTCCCGGCCAACGATCGGAAGCTGGAAGCGATCGCCCTGGAGCGTTCCGGCGACGGCCCGACCACGCTGGTCATCCGCTCCGACGGCGCCGACCAGAGGTTCGCCTGCGCGCCCGGCGGCTGGACCAAGGGCCGCCTCACGCTCGCCGGCGTCTCCCGGCTCGAACCCGCCTCGCAGGCCGGGCAGCCCGTCGCCCTGAGCGCCGCCTGGACGGCCGACGACGTCTACACCGCCCGGATCGCCTACGTCCAAACCCCGTTCGTCGTCACGCTGAACCTCAAATTCGAGGGCGACACGGTCCACCTGACCACCGAATCGAACGTCGCCTTCGGCCCCACCCGGCAGCCGGAACTGGTGGGCAAGGCGGAGTGAAGCAGAGGTCGTCGCGTTCCCGCATCCCTCAGATCACGCCCTGAGCGATCAGGAACGCGATGTGTTCAAACTTGGCGTCCCGCGTTGCGTTGAACCCGTCCCTGATCTTCCGAAGCAGTTCCGGGGGGACGGGCGTCCGCTTCTGAATCAGGCCTTTGCTGATTCCGCCGTTCAGAGCGGCTGCGGAGAGGATTTTTACGTCATAATAGTCGATGCAAGTCAGGTGCGTCAGGAGTGGGTATTCATCAGGCCGGATGATGCAGGTGGGATCCTTCGACACATTATGGCTTGTAAGGCGATCGGCTGGTGGAATTCCACCAATGGCATAGAACGGTTTACACATGAG
>CALCIC010000526.1 GCA_937907405.1 uncultured Isosphaeraceae bacterium
GGCCGCGGGGACGGATTCCTTCTCGCCCGTTTGGGGGTTGCGGACGTACAGGTCCGTCGGGACGTAGGGCGAGAGGTAGCTCGCGATGTTCGACGCCATCAACTGGCGGGTTTCCAGCATCTCGATCGCCCCGAACCGACCGCGCCGGGCCGTGGCGGACCGTCTGGACCCACTCCGCATGCTTCCCATGGAAGACTCCCTTCCCTGGCGGCTCGCCGACGCGGGCCGCCCTCCGTTGATTCGGTTGGTCATCCGGCCAAGACGGACAGACGCGCGAAGCGCCCTCGACGACGGGCGAGGCCCAGGCCCCTTGTCGGGAAGTCCCCGCGCCACGTCGAGACGATTCGCTTACGACTCTCTTGTTCGGTCCGGCTCGTGAACCGACTTCATCCGAGCTGGGGAGTTGAGGAGCCTCGGAAGCCGAGGAAAGCGAGGAAAGTGAAGGGGGCGATTAGACGGAAGAGACGGAGCGAAGCGATGCGACGGCTTCCTTCTCGTCGTCGACGATCACGAAGTAGCGATCGAGCTTCATGACCTGGAGGAGGTCATGGACGATCGACTGCAAGCGGAAGAGGACGATCTTGCCGTTGCGGGTTTCGATCCGGCGCTTGAGGCCGACCAGGATGGCGACGCCCGAACTGGAGAGGTAATCGACCTTGTCCATGTCGATGGCGACGCGCGGATCCTCGCGCTCCTGGATGATTTCGAAGAGGGCGTCGCGGAGCGGCGTGTTGCGGAAGTCGTTGAGCCCGGAAGCGTCGTCGAAGGAGACGAGCAGGGCGCCCTCCTCGTCCCGGGTCGTGAAAATGCTCATGGCGACGGCAGCTCCTCCAGTGGGACCCGCGAACATGGGGTGTTCCCAATCCGGTGATCAATCACACGGCGGGCGGATGACGTCACGCCGAACGCCGCCGCCGTGCTCCAGCCGCCGAATCGTAACCACGTTCTTCCAGTTTTCATCCTACCGCGCGGGATGATCCACCCGCAATTCCTTAAGGGAGTCTAGCATAATCCACGCGTTGGCGAATCGAATCGTTTTCTTTGGTCGGCCTGAATGATAAAATCAACGCCGTGACGAGGTTGGCGCATTGCTCATCGCGGCGAGGGAGTCGGATTTTGAATCGGTTTTGGCTGGCCTTGCGGACTTTCTGGCGGACGTTGACCGAGGCCGATTTCGCGGCCCGCGTCGAACCGCTGTTTTCACGCCAGCCGACGGGGCCGGACCTGCGGATCTTGGCGGTCTTGCAGCGCGACGGGCGGCTCGTCGACTTCCTTGAGGAAGACATCGACGCCTACACCGACGCCCAGGTCGGCGCGGCGGTGCGCGACATCCATCGCGGCTGTCGCAAGACGTTGCGCGATTATTTGACGATCGAACCGATCATGACCGGCCCCGAGGAGAGCCAGGTCCACGTGCCGGTCGACTTCGACCCGGCGGCCGTCCGGCTGATCGGCAACGTCGACGGCTCGGCGCCGTTCAACGGCGTCCTCAAGCATCACGGCTGGCGGGTCCGGTCGGTCCATCTGCCGGTCCTGCCGGTCGCCCGCGACGACTCGTCGGTGCTCTCCCCCGCCGAAGTCGAGATCCCCTGATCGGATCGATCCCATTCGAGAGGCTGGCATGTCGCGATTCGTGGTGGGCGTCGATCTCGGTACGACCAACTGCTCGCTGGCGTACGCCGCGATGGACGAGGGGACGGCGGACTCGCGGTCGTCGCCGCGGTCGGTCCCGATCGAGCAGTTGCCGATCCCGCAGGTCGTCGGTCTGAACGACGTCTCGCCCCGACCGTTGCTCCCCTCGTTTTTGTACCTCGCCGGCCCCAAGGAGTTTCCGCCCAAGGCGCTCGACCCGCCCTGGAAGTCGACGCCTGACCGGGCGGTCGGCGTCTTCGCCCGCGATCACGGCGCCAAGGTCCCCGGCCGGTTGGTCAGTTCGGCCAAAAGCTGGCTGTCGCACGCCGGGGTCGACCGTCGCGCGGCGATCCTGCCCTGGACGGCCGCCGCGGACGTCGACAAGATCTCGCCGGTCGACGCCTCGACCGCCTATTTGTCGCACCTCCGCGACGCCTGGAACGCGTCGGCGGCCGGCAAGACCGCCGCCGACCGCCTGGAGATCGGAAGAGCACACGTCTGAACTCCAGTCACCTTGTAATCTCG